>DATHCU010000318.1:0-9851 GCA_035319385.1 Thermodesulfovibrionales bacterium | reverse complement strand
CTTCCGTCAAAGACTCCTCTGGGGGCCCCGCCTATACTAAACCTAAGAACATTATGAGGAGGTCTATTATGAAAAGAAAGATCATAACAATCGACAAGGCCCTCTGCGACGGCTGCGGGAATTGCGTGAGCACCTGCTCTGAGGGAGCTCTGCAACTAATTGAAGGCAAGGCAACGCTTGTGAAAGAGGACTTCTGCGACGGATTCGGCGACTGCATAGGTGAGTGCCCGACCGGCGCCCTGAAGATAGAGGAGAGGGATTCGAAACCGTTCGACATAGACGCGACAAAAGAGTATCTGCTGAAAACCAGGGGCGAGGAGGCTGTCCGCCAGATGGAAGAAGCCCAGAAGAAACATGAGCCTCATGAGGCCAAAAAGTTGCCCTGCGGCTGCCCTGGAAGTCTGGCGCAAGTTATCGACAGGGTGTCCCCCGCGGAAAGCGACGACAAATCAGCGTCCTGTTTGAGAAACTGGCCGGTGCAGATACATCTTCTGCCGCAGACGGCCCCCTATTATCAGAAGGCCGACCTGCTGATCGCGGCTGATTGCTGTGCATACTCCTGCGCTGGCTTTCACCAGAAGTTCATTAAGGGTCACACAGTGGCAATAGGGTGCCCGAAGCTCGACAATACCGGAGCCTACAGAGAAAAGCTGACGGCTGTTCTGAGGCAGAACGATATAAAGACAATATCCATAGCCTTTATGGAAGTGCCGTGCTGCGCGGGACTGGTCAGGCTGGTCGAGGATGCTGTCGCTGAATCGGGAAAGCAGATACCCGTGAAGAAGTCGAAGATTGGCATAAAAGGGCAGATCATCTGTTGATAAGACGCGTTCTGGCTTACTCTTTCCCGTTCGAACCATCCCTACCCCTTTTTGCCCAGGCAGGGGGCCGTGAGTTATTGATCCAGCGGTGTAGTGTTTGTCACTAAGCTCCCCTCCGTTTTTAGTCGGAGACTAGTGAGGAAAGGCGAAGCCGGGGTGGCATTCTCGTCAATCAACCGCTCCGAATTGCTGGCTGCCTGACAAAATTGTTTTTTGCTTGCCATTATTGTCTCTAAATAGGTAGTATAATGAAGCGGCAGAAGGCTTGCCGCTTATTTTTGTCTGTAATGAAGAGTAGTCCAGATTTTACAGGGAACATTGCCAGCACCACGAACCGCAGGCTTTGGCCTGCGTTTTCAGTCTCTGTCCTTGTCAATATGGATACTGTAAGAATAGTGTAGACTCAATTCCATACTTTTCGAGGTAATCACAATGTGCAGACTTGCTGCTATAACATCCAGCGAATATTTCTCACCGATGGAGAACATTCATGCCCTTGAGACTATGAAAGAAGGACATGATGGTTCCGGTCTTGGACTCACGCTCAAGGACCTTGGCGGCCGTTTCGAGAAACTCAAGGCCTATCCCATCCTCTCGGGTATCTGCTCGAAGAAAGGGGCAAAGGTCCTTGACGATTACATGTTAAAGGCAGGGTTTAAGCTCAAGGATTCCTGGTCGCCAAAGATAAGGCCTGTCAAAGGCATTATTCAACGCGACCACTATTTCGCGAAGATCTACGATTATCCTGCCCCATTTAAGCACAAACCGATGAAGGAGAAGGAAGACCTCCTCATGAATACGCGCCTCAATCTGAGAAAGATTGGTGAGCCTGACGGTTCGATCTTTGCGTTTTCATTCTATCCCGATGTGATAACCCTGAAAGAAGTGGGGGACCCTCTGGAGATTGGAGAGTTTTTCGGTCTCGATCATGACAACCTGAAGGCCAAGGTCATATTGGCTCAGGGCAGGCAGAACACCAATTACGCGATTTATCTGTACGCCTGTCATCCCTTCTTTATCCAGGGCTTTTGTTCAATGACGAACGGCGAGAATACAGCTTTTGTGCCGATCAAGGAATACCTCATGGGCAGAGGATTTCCGGGATATACGGGATATAACAGTGACAGCGAAGTCTTCACTCATATCCTTCACTATTCCGTGAGACAGCTCGGTTTTCCGCTGACTTACTATAAGCATGTAATCACGCCGCTGAAAGAGAGCGAGATAGAAAAGAGACCGGACGGCAACGCCCTCAGACTCGTAAAACACTCGTTGAGACCGCTGTGCATAGACGGTCCCAATGTCATTATAGGTTTCGCCCCAGACGGGAGTTGCTTCATGGTGCATGATTCCAAAAAACTGCGGCCCGGAGTTGTGGGTGGCGTGAAGGGCAAATACGCCCTGATGTCCGAAGAGTGCGGCCTCGACAGTGTAATCCCAAAACGGGACAAATCAGTTGATATCTTCCCAATGAAATACGACATGGTAATTGTCAAACCTCATGCAGAGGAGGTAGCGGTATGGAACCAGCTACAAGGTTAGATCACAATCATAAGCTCTCTCTGAAAGAGCTTCCCTATATCGTCCGGTGGAGCGACCACAGATGCACCCGTTGCGGCAGATGCACGGCGGTCTGTCCTGTGAAGGCTATTGAACCTTCTGTCAGAGTCAGAAGGATCGTCTCATCCGAGGGTTCTCTTCCCGAGCCGGTGGCGACCCGCAAGATCAATCATATCGTCTCGCAGGTTGTAGATATTGAAAGGTACTGCACCGGATGCGGCACGTGCACACTGGTCTGTCCGAACGATGCGATTGAACCGGAATACAACCCTCAGAACAAGTTCCTGCATTACAAAAACAAGGGTGGTGATGGGTACAAGAGGGGCGGCAGGAGAAACGACCCGTCCATCTCCACTCTGGACAAACTGAAATTCACGAGGATTTCGATGCTCACGGACCCGGCCCTTGACGCCGGCAGGCACGAATTCCGTGTAAGGTCCCTCCTTGGCAGGATCCTGCCTGCTGACGAATTGCCGCTGAAGAACGAGGGAGGCAGGCTGATACATGACATCAACAGCAACAAGTTCATCCCGCCTGTGAGGGAGATCTTCCCGATAATGATAGGGAGCATGTCCATAGGAGCGCTCTCACCCCCCATGTGGGAAGGCCTCGCAATGGGGATCTCCTATCTCAACGAGGTGGAGAAGCTGCCGGTCGTTATGTGTACGGGTGAAGGCGGTGTATCTCCCAGGCTCTTGAAATCAAGGTTTCTGAAATATTTCATCATACAGATAGCTTCAGGATATTTCGGATGGGACGAGATCATCCATTCCATACCGCACATGGTCGAAGACCCTGCCGCCATCGAGATCAAGTATGGCCAGGGTGCAAAACCGGGTGACGGCGGACTTCTGATGGCGCAGAAAGTCCTGAACCTCATCGCAAGCATCAGGGGCGTTCCGAAGTTCGTTGACCTGGCATCTCCCCCGACCCATCAGACAAAATATTCCATCGAAGAAGCGGTGGCCAAGATGATCCAGTCGATGTCAATGGCATGGGGCTTCAGAGTTCCGGTTTATCCGAAGATCTCAGGTACGAAGACCGCGCGAGCGGTCCTCAATAACCTCGCAAGAAATCCCTATGCCGCTGCGCTGTCTATAGATGGAGAGGACGGCGGCACCGGCGCGGCATACAACGTATCTATGGACAAGATGGGACACCCGATAGCTTCGAATTTGAGGGAGTGCTATCTGGATCTGGTCAAGCAGGGGAAACAAAACGAGCTGCCGCTTATCGCGGCGGGAGGAGTAGCCAAGAGAGGCAACCTGGCAGCCAATGCCGCCGCCCTTATTATGCTCGGCGCATCGGCCGTCTCGATCGGAAAGTATATCATGCAGGCGGCTGCGAACTGCCTTGGAGATGAGATGAACCGCTGCAACCTTTGCAATACCGGAAAGTGTCCGAGGGGCATTACCACGCAGGACCCGAAGCTGTACAGACGACTCGATTCCGACAAGGTTGCCGAGCGTGTTGTGGAGGTCTTCAAGTCCGCGGATGTGGAACTGAGGAAGATATTCGCACCAATGGGAAGAAGCACGGAACTGCCCATCGGCATGTCTGACGGGCTGAGTGTTGACGATAAGGCAATAGCAGACAGATTGGAAATAAGTTATGCGTGTTAAAAAACAGAAACCGGAAACCAAAACAAGTAAGAAAGTTATAAAGACAAAGAAGGCGCTCAGGCCTGAACAGCGGTCACGGGACACGGCTCCTGTCGCCGCCTCAAGATCCGGCTTGACCATCTTCGGGAACGTGGAAGGCCACCGGGTCCCCTCCCGCATCCTGGAAGAACAAATCCAACAGGCGGCCAAGGACGGAGCTGCGGAAATGCACGTATTGGCGGAGGGTCAGCATGGAATAGGCGGCAGGATCTGGCCCAGAGGCAATACTGTAAAGATTGTTGTTGAAGGGCCTGCAGGCCAGAGGCTGGGAAGCATGGGCATGGCCGGCACCGAGATAGTGGTAAGAGGCAGCGCCTCAGACGATGTGGGCTGGATAAACTGCGGCGCAAAGATAACAGTTCTCGGTGATGTGACAAACGGCGCCTTCAATGCTGCGGCCCAGGGAATCCTCTATGTACAGGGGAGCGGCGGAGCTCGTTGTGATACGATGACAAAGCACAATCCGCGTTTCGATCCCCCCCAGTCTTGGTATTTCAGAAATGTGGGGGACTCTTTTGCGGAGTTCAAGGCAGGCGGCATAGCGGTAGTGTGCGGGGTAGATTCAAGGAACCCGGACTCGGTGCTCGGTTATCGTCCGTGCGTCGGCATGGTCGGCGGAACCATTTATTTCAGAGGACCGATCACTGAATACAGTGAGAAAGATGTGAAACTGCTCGAGCTTACGCCTCAGGACTGGGACTGGCTCAAGACGAACATGAAACCGTATCTTGAAGCCATCGACAGGATGCAGCACTACGAAGAACTGACCCGCTCGTCCGACGAGTGGAAGAAATTCATAGCTTATACCCCTCAGGAAAAGAGGGGGCGCAAGTGGTTCAAGACCGAGCTTTCTGATTTCAGGAAGACCGTCTGGGAAAAGGAAGTCGGACAGGGGGGAATCTTCGGGCAGTACCTGAATCATGACCTGACCATACTTCCATATATTACTACTGGCAGCGAAAGGCGCAACAAACCTGTCTGGGCTAATGAAAAATATCTGCCGCCCTGCGCTTATAACTGCCCGACCCATATCCCGTCTCACAAAAGGGCGTCTCTTATGAGACAGGGGAAATTCCACGAAGCTCTTGAACTTGTTTTGCAGTACAGCCCCTTGCCCGCGACCGTTTGCGGCCAGATATGCCCGAATCTCTGCATGCAGAGCTGCACCCGCGGACGCATCGATAAACCATTGGGCATAGATAAACTCGGCAGGCTGGCCCTGGATCTCCCGGCCCCGCAGAAAGCATCCCCTACGGGACATGCGCTGGCTGTGATCGGAGGAGGTCCGGCAGGATTAAGCGCTGCCTGGCAGCTGGCCCTAAAAGGACACACGGTTGACCTTTACGAAGCAACCGATAAGCTGGGCGGCAAACTTGAGCTCTGCATACCTAGAGAACGTCTGCCGCAGGATGTGCTCCAGAAGGAGCTTTCACGCTTCAGAGAGATCGGAGTCAATATCCATCTCAACGAAACGGTTGACCTGAAGAGGTTTGAAGAAATATACAGAGACCATGAAATTGTGGCGATTGCGTGCGGGGCGCACAAACCCAGAATATTCCCCTTCCCAGGATCAGAACATATAGTCTCCGCATATGATTTTCTCAGGGGCATGAATACCGGTAACGACCCGGACCTGAAAGGAAAGAAGGTTGTCATTATCGGCGCCGGCAATGTCGGGATGGATGTTGCTTCCCAGGCCTATAACTGCGGAGCTGAATCCGTCATGGCCGTGGATATCCAGAAGCCGGCCGCCTTTGGGAAGGAGATGGAGACCGCGGTTTCAAAGGGAACCCAGATCATCTATCCGAAGTTTACGGACAGGTATGACGTCACCGAAAAGAAACTCTACTTTAAGGACGGCAGTTCGTTCGATGCGGACCTTGTCATAATGTCAGTCGGAGACATTCCGATACTGGATTTTCTTCCGCCATCCATTCATACGGAGCGCGGCTGGATTGTTACAAACGAGATCGGGCAGACCTCTGACGTCAAAGTCTTTGCAATCGGCGATGCAACACGGCTGGGGCTTGTTACACATGCCATCGGCCAGGGTCGCACCGCGGCCGAGACGATCAACTACCAGATAATGCATGCCCCGCGCTGGTCCGAGATAAAGCAGGTGATACCTTACGAGCGCATCAGGACAGAATACTATGAGGTCTGCAGGGGGGACATGTCTCCCGAAAAAGAGGCTGATAAATGCATGTCCTGCGCCACGTGCAGGGATTGCCATATGTGTGAAACCACCTGTTACTGGGGCGCGATAAGCAGGGTCGAGCTAGAAAACGGGGCATACGAATACGTTGTCGATGAAGACAAGTGCATAGGCTGCGGTTTCTGCGCAGGCATCTGCCCCTGCGGCGTCTGGGAGATGGTCGAAAACGTATAGCTGAATGCTGATGTCGCATCCCTCCTCGTCCAGCTTTGCCGGAAAGGGATGCGTATGCGCTTTCTGCGTCGGGTCCAACAATCCCCCTCTTGCTGCCGGGAGGGGATAGGGAGAATATCCTTTACCAAATGCCTCAGTCACTAGTCAGAGAAAATCGAATATTATCAGCGCTCCTCGAAGTGAGCAAAGTGCTCAATTCTTCATTCGATCTTGAGAGGAATCTCTCCCGCACAATGCGTGTGCTCGGGGACTTTCTCGAAATGGAGAGGGGATCGGTGTTTCTCTTTGATCACAGCGTAAAGGAATTGCGAATCGTCGCCGCCCAGGGTCTGACAAAGGAACAGATTGAAAGGGGCAAGTATAAGATAGGCGAAGGCATTGTCGGCAGGGTACTTGAAAAAGGCACGCCGATGGTCATCCCGAATGTCGGAGACGAGCCTTTGTTCATGAACAAAACAGGGTCGAGGATTCAGAAGAGCGGAATATCGTTTCTCTGCGTGCCGATAGCATTCAAAGGGGAGTCGATCGGGGTACTGAGCGCAGACAGAATATTCAAAGACAAGGATGTCACCATCGATGAAGACATCAGGGTTCTAGAAATAGTGGCATCAATAATAGGCCAGTATGTTACTCTCTGGAAGCACTTCAGGGAATCGGAACTTGAGAGAGAGCATCTCAAACTCCAGTTGAAGGGGAAATACAGTCTCCCGAACATTATCGGCACTTCGGACAAGATGCAGGAGGTTCTTGAGTCTGTCCACCGGGTCTCTGATTCGAAGGCCACCGTAATCTTGTACGGCGAAAGCGGGACAGGAAAAGAGCTGATCGCAAAAGCGATCCATTACATGAGCCCACGTTCGAAGCGATCCTTCGTAAAATTCAATTGTGCCTCCATACCCGAAGGCTTACTCGAATCTGAACTCTTCGGCCACGAGAAGGGCGCTTTTACCGGCGCCATAGCCGCGCGAAAAGGCAGATTCGAGCTGGCAGACGGCGGGACAATTCTGCTCGACGAGGTAGGTGACCTGCCGCTGAACCTGCAGCCGAAGATATTGCGCGTGCTTCAGGAAAGAGAATTTGAACGTGTCGGCGGGGAAAAGACAATCAAGGTGGATGTGAGACTTATCGCGGCAACCAGCAGAAACCTTGAAGACCTGGTATCTAAGGGCAGGTTCAGGGAAGATTTGTTTTACAGGCTTAACGTAGTGCCGATATTCATGCCCTCTCTCAGGGAACGCAGAGAAGACATACCCCTGCTTGCCGAGTTCTTTCTCAGGAAATACAACAAGGAGAACCATAAGACGGTCTCGCTTTCTCCTGATACCCTCAGGATACTGGTGGACTTCAACTGGCCTGGCAATGTCAGGGAACTAGAGAACACGATGGAGAGACTCGTCGTCATGTCCGGCTCAAACACAATCAGGCCGCCAGATCTGCCGATGAGTCTGAAACTGCCCACGCACGATGAACTGGTGCAGAAGGAGTCTCTGAGGGCTGGGATAGAGGACATCGAAAAATCCAGTATACTTGACGCCCTTGAAAAGACGGGATGGATCCAGGCCAGGGCCGCCCGGATGATTGGAATTACACCAAGGCAGATTGGATACAAGATCAAGAAGTACGGCTTGACGACGCCCGCCGGGCTACAATAGGCGGCCTTTCTCCTCAGTGTCAGGTTCATCCGCATTCCTCTCAATCTCCACATTCATACGATAGAGTGCCTCGCTTAGCGAGAGATCGGGATTCCTGACAGCCGCTTTTATCACATCCTGCAGAAGATAATCGACAAAATAGCCGGAGTCGTATACGATCCTTATATAAGGTCTCTTCAGTATAAAACGCCTCTTCCGCGAGCCCTTCCCGTCCGTAAACGGAATTATCACGTATTCCAGATCTTCTTCAAGGCCGTACTGCCTGACTAATTCCTCCACCTCTTCCATGAAGATACCGTTTCCCCTTGTGTGTATCGTACGCAACTCGATGCTTATAATTCCGAAAGAATATAGTTTAGCTTACAAAATAAAGATATACAAATTCTTTCTTGTCCAACTTCTGTTTATGAGTATAGGGCATACTGCGGCGCACCGGCACACGCCCTCCGGGCTCACTATCAGGAATTGTGGATACTAAATATCCGGGGCATAAGGTATACTAAAGTATCATATTCACTAGAGGTTCCATATGCAGAAGATCCCTTTAACACTGGCTTATGAAGGCCTGATTCTCGCGCAAGACATCAGGAATGAGGACAATCCCGATGGCCCGCCTCTCTGCGGAAGAGGGGTGACCCTCACCGAATCTCTCATTTCCCGTCTGAACAGGATGGGCGTGCAGGCAATCTCTGTCGAAGGTCATCCTATCAGGATGGACGGAGAAAAAACACTGGAGGAAGAACTTGCCGTTCTTGACGAACGATTCAAGAAAGTCAAGGATGATCCCCTTATGAAGAAGCTGAAAGAGCTCTACCGCGTTCAGATTGTCAAAGCGAGGTCGTAAACATGGGAGACAGGACAACCGAGATAAAGAATATCATAAAAGACACCAAATCACTGCCGACACTTCCGGGAATCATCGTCAAACTCACCTCTCTGGCCGAAGACGACAAGGCTTCCGTTAATGAGATGGCGAAGCTCGTCTCCTCCGACAACATACTTTCTGCGAAGGTGCTTAAGCTTGTCAATTCTCCTTTCTACGGGTTCTCAGGCCGGGTTTCTACCATCTCGAATGCACTCATCCTGCTCGGTGTTAACGTCGTCAGAAGCCTTGCTCTCAGCAGTTCGATCTTCGAGATGATGGAAAAGAACATCATAGGGCTATGGGAGCACTCTCTGGGCACTGCAGTAGCGTCCAACATCATCGCCAGAAGACTTAAACTGCCTGAATGCGAGGAGATCTCTACTGCGGCGCTCCTCCATGACATAGGGAAGGTTATGATAAAGATCAAGCTCGAAAGTGACTATGACCGTCTGCTCGGGCTTATTGAAGAGAAGGATCTCTCGATGTCCGAGGCCGAAAAAGAGCTTCTCGGTATTGATCATGCCGAGATAGGGGAATGGATCGCGAGGACATGGTACCTCCCGGAGAAGCTGATAGAGCCGATCGCATGCCATCACAATGTTAAGAAATCAGCGGTTCATCAGGTCAAGACCGCTGTTGTGCATATCGCCGATGTCCTGGTAAAGGCGTCCGGATTCGGACACAGCGGGGACGATTTCGTACCGCTTATTCAGCCCGAGGCCTGGCACAGGATCGGCCTGAATGAGAGTGTGCTCGGAGAGATAGTCGAAGAGACGGAAGATAAGCTGGTAGAAGCGAAGAATTTCAGTCTCGAAGTTCAGTCGGCCGGTGACAAAGAAGCTTAGAATAGCCCTTATTTCGAGGGACCGTGAACTCTCTTACCAGATAAAGCTCCATCTCGAG
>DATHCU010000317.1:0-2737 GCA_035319385.1 Thermodesulfovibrionales bacterium | reverse complement strand
CCAACTGCTGATTGATCGTCTCCCTCACTGCGGAAGCCTTGTAGATGTCATCGAGCTTGAGCTGAATCCCGGTCACGCTGTCCTTCATGTCGAAGAACTCCTGGGCCGCACCGATCTCCGTCAGAACTAGATTTGAATCATATTCGAACATTCCGACCTCGAAGATGCCGACGACCTTGAACTGTCTGACCTTCGGTAACATTCCGAGGGGACCTATCTTCCCAAAGGGGGACATTATAGTTATGGTATCGCCCTTGAAGGCGCCGATACTCGCAGCCAGTTCCTTCCCGATGACTATGCCGGGAGTTCCCGCCTTCAGCCCGAGGTCTTCAAATCTGCCTTCCTTCATGAACCTTGATATGTCCGTTGTCTTCCCCTCTTTTTCCGGATCTATACCCCTCAGGAAGACCCCGTGAGCCCTGCTGCCGTTAGAGACCATGACCTGCCCCATAACAAATGGGGTGGCTGAGATGACATCCCTGTCGCCTTTCACCTTGCCGATAATCTCACGATAGTCAGGAATATTACCCTTATAACTAAGAATAACGATATGGGCATTCACCCCGAGTATCTTTCTCTGGAGGTCCTCATGAAAACCGCTCATAACGGACAGGACGACAAGAAGGGCCATCACTCCCACGGCCACGCCGCCTGTGGATATCAGTGTATTGACGGAGATGCCCTTGTTCTTCTTTTTGGATCTGAGGTACCTCAGAGCGATGAAAAGCTGATACGGAAGGCTCATCGGACAATCAAGACTGCAAATCTATCGTTGCAAAATGGAGCGTTACTATCTTTTAGTGGCCGGTCGTCGGAAATTTGCATCATCTCTCTTATTGTTCGGGTTTGAGCTGAGGGAAGAGTATGACATCCCTGATCGACTGCGAATTTGTCAGAAGCATCACAAGGCGGTCAATTCCTATGCCCTCGCCTGCTGCCGGAGGCATGCCATATTCCAGGGCCCTGACAAAATCTTCGTCCATCCAGTGGGCCTCCTCATCTCCCTGGGCCTTGGCCTCAACCTGCGACAGGAACCGCTGTCTCTGGTCCAGAGGGTCATTAAGTTCGGAAAACGCATTGGCTATCTCTCTTGCGCAGATGAACAATTCAAAGCGCTCGACCAACCCGGGGTTCTCCGGTTTTCTCTTTGACAACGGAGAGAGCTCGACCGGATGATCCGTAATAAAAGTCGGCTGTATAAGATCCGGTTCAACCTTCTCCTTGAATATCTCATCAAGGATTTTGCCGAGATTCGAGCCTTTCTCTATCTCTATTCTATTTTCCCTAGCCCATGAGGCAGCCTTATCTGCATCGGTAAAGACTTCGGCAGGCACTCCCTTCTGAGTCAAGGCATCCAACATAGGTATCCTCGACCACGGAGGAGTAAGATCGATTACTGTGTCACCATACGGTATCTTTAAAGTGCCAAGCGCCTTTTCGGCGATATAGGGGATTAGCTCTTCAGTGAAAGACATTAGAAAATTGTAGTCCCTGTAAGCGATGTAGAATTCGAGCATGGAAAACTCGGGGTTGTGTTTCGTTGAGATGCCCTCGTTCCTGAAATTCCTGTTGAGCTCGTATACCCTTTCATAGCCACCCACCAGAAGTCTCTTAAGGTACAGCTCGGGAGCTATGCGTAGATACAGATCTACGTCCAGTGCGTTGTGATGGGTCTTGAAAGGCCTGGCGGTAGCGCCGCCCGGGATGGGTTGCATCATGGGGGTCTCGACCTCGATGAACCCTTTTTCTTCGAGAAAGTCCCTGACAGCCTTAATGATGGCACTCCTCTTGATAAAAGCCTGTCTGACTTCCGGATTCACTATCAGGTCCACGTATCTCTGCCGGTATCTCGTCTCTATATCCTTCAGACCGTGCCATTTCTCGGGCAGCGGCCTCAGAGATTTTGTAAGGAAACTATAGTCATTCACCTCAACTGTCAGCTCATTCGTCTTTGTCCTGAATAGTCTCCCCTTGACCCCGAGGATGTCACCAATATCGAGTTTCTTAATAATCTTGTAGCCATCACCGAGGATGTCTTTTCTGAAATATACCTGAATCTTCCCGGTAGAGTCCTGGATGTGCCCAAAAGCCGCCTTGCCGAAGTCCCTTATCGCGAGGACCCTTCCTGCAAGAGAACAGAGCACAGTCGTCTCTTCAAGGGATTCCTTTGACACTTCTCCATACTTGTTATGGAGTTCACCGGCATGGTCTTCAGCATAAAAAGCCCCGCCAAAGGGTTCGACCCCGGCATTCCGAAGTTCATCGAGTTTCTTGATCCGCTGCTCTACAAGTTCGTTTATTTCTTCCATAGATTTCCCCGTCGGTTTATTCCGTCATTCCGGATTGTCGGCCCCCTCCGGCGACACGGAGAGAGTTCTTCCTTATCAGGGCAAGGCGCATCGCAGGGCCCAAAAATTTCCATACAAACCAAAATAATGAAGAACCCTGGGGCAAAGACCGCAGGGTATCTTACCGTGTCGAATTATTTCTTTACAATCGCTCGCCAACCCCGCCGCAGCGGCGGGCAATGCACTCGCTGTCCGGTTCAGCCGGTAAGAAGATTATAATTACTAGCTTCCTTCTAAGTCAAATAAACCGGGCAGATCAACATCTTCTGACGCGGCGCAGAATCTACTCATCCCTTTGCTGTAGCCATCTGCTCGAGAATTGAAAGTTTCGAGGTCTCACCCACAGCTATCAAAGTATCCCCGGCAGATATCATCGTTCTGAACGTCGG
>DATHCU010000316.1:0-2490 GCA_035319385.1 Thermodesulfovibrionales bacterium | reverse complement strand
AAATTTCCGATAAATGTCCGACTGATAAAAATCCTTGCCCACTTTAGTAGATACGGACTGCACCCCGGGAATCTTCAGAGCAAGAGCCTGGAGTTCTTCCTCCAGCCTCTTCAGCAGCAAGACCTTCTTGTTAATCGTCAGGGTCACCGCACCCGCTTTGGATTCCGCCGCAATGATATGTCCTGCTTTCACCAGGGCTGTCTCGACGCTGGCAGCCAAAATAAAATCCTGAATCGCCCTCTGACTTTCGACCGAGGACTTCAGAACGTCTTTTTCAAGTACCTTCTCTACCAGGCCGGCGATGTCCTCCGGGCTTGTCCTGTCAGTCGTCAAAACCATGTCATACGATGATGTATTCCACGGGTCGTCTTTTCCCAGAACGCTCTTTGTCCAGGAAGCCTTGTCTTCATCGCTCTTATGGATCATCTTTAGGGACTCGTTTTCAGACATACCGGATGAGACAGCTTGCGAAATACGGTATTTCATTTCTGCGATCAGGCAAATTCTTAGCACATGAGCAATGCCGGCAGGCACCAGCATGCTCGAGAAACCATAGATCAGGATATTGTCTTCGGCAAGTGTCTCGGCCAATGCAAGCTTCATAAAGGCAATGGAACACTCTTTGTCATGGGTCAACTGATTGAAGACAGAGGTCTTTGATGAAAAAGCCTTCAGTATCTTGCTATCCGAAATACCTGAAAGGCTGCTGGCCTTTGAGACAATCTCCCTGTCCGTGATCTGTTTGTAGCCCGTCCTTCTTAAAATCTCCTTTATCACAGATTCTTCATTGCAATAGCTTCCCGAAAAAATGGTTATTATGGACATTTTTCTCCCTCCATTAAATAAAATCTAGACCTTGCAAACGGCCACAAGAGGACATTCTTTCTCGGCCGCCCCCTTGTGCGCGATCGGATAGACCTTGATGACAGCCTGCTCAGGCGTGGGATAAACATGGTCTTGTCCGATCTTTTCGAGTAAATGAGTTCGCTTCAGAACCTTCAATACGTTCTCATTCACCCCGCTCAGGGAGATATCTAGACCGGCGCTTCTCACCCGGTCGACGAGCAGCGACAGCACTTCTTCACCTGACGCGTCCATTTCATTAATACCCGAAGATACAAGGATAAGATGTCTCAAGTTCTTCTTCGTTTCCATGATTCCCCTCACGCTGTCTTCCAGGTAGCTCGCATTAGCAAAGAAGAGAGGTCCTTCAAACTGCACCATAGCAATATGTTCACACTCTCTAAGGCCATGCGTCTCCAGGCAGCGGAGAGATTTGTCTTCATGTCGTGCCAGGAGTGATATCTTTGGTTTCATGCTCTTGTACAAGAACACGGAGATCGAGAGCACGACACCTATCATTATTCCCTTGTCCAGATGAGGGGCAAAGGCCAGGGTCGCGATGAATGATATGACAGAAATAATTCCGTCATATTTCTGGGCTTTATACGCATGAATGAAACCGGAGATGTTTATCAGACCGATGACCGCCATCATGATTACCGCTGCCAGGACCGACTGGGGCAAGTGGTAGAGCAAAGGGGTAAAGAACAGGAGAGCGATCAACACTGCCAGTCCGGTAAAGACGCTCGAAAATCCCGTCAGAGCACCTGACTGGAAATTGACCGCAGAACGAGAAAAAGACCCGGATACAGGATAGCCCTTTCCGATAGCACCAACCATATTTGCCAGCCCTTGTCCGATCAATTCCTGGTTGGGGTCGAGCCTCTGGCCTGTCTTTCCTGCAAGGGCCTTTGCAATCGAGATCGCCTCCATAAAACCAAGGAGAGAAATGATAATGGCATAGGGGAGAAGGTGCAGAAAGACTTTAATATCAAGCTGTGGTATCGTAAACGACGGGAGGCCCTTGGGAACAGTGCCTACAACGGCTCCGCCGCCTATCATGCGAATGGAATCTACCTTGATCGGCTTGTTTCCTGCATTCATCCTCCAGATCTTTCCGTCAGAGGTCACCCCCTGAGGCAGTTCTGCGCTGGGATAGAATTTCATGCTGCCGTCAGGTTGCTTCACGCCCGCGAAGAACATGTCCCTGATCTCTTTTCTAATCGAGGCCTGTTTGAGTTTCAGTTCTTCCATGGTTATGTTCAGAACTTCCTCATTCCTTTTCAGGTTAAGCATTTCTATCTTGTCATGGTTATTCTTTGCCTCTTCCATAAGTTTCGTATTGGCCGTCCGCTGCTTCGCACAATCGGAAATGTCATTTATCGTCTTGTTGAAACCTGCCACAAGTTCCTGGACTTTAGGAGATTCCATCTTTGAGATATCAATCCTGACATCCCTTTCAAAACCGATGGCCCATGAAATAAGTGTCGTAATTGTAACCGCGACGAGCACGTTGGGAATCTTTGGGTTGATCTTCTTCAGACCAAACATAATAGCAAAGGCGCTGATGCCCATAATCAGTGTCGGCCAATGCGTATAATGGATGGCTGCCTGGACAACCCTGATGATCGTTTCGTAATGGTGCTC
>DATHCU010000315.1:0-2847 GCA_035319385.1 Thermodesulfovibrionales bacterium | reverse complement strand
AGACCTCGGGCTTGTGCTGAAAGCGGCTTTGGACGATTCAGACATTATGTTCAGGAACGAAGGAGCGAAGATCAAGGCCAAATATTCGGTTGACGATGAGAAGCAGATGTTCAGGCAGTGGTACAACGTCTTGCCGAAGATAGACAAGGTATTCAAGAAAGAGGGCAGGATTGAAGAGTCGCAGATAGTCTCCGATGTCACAAAGAAGGCCATTGAGGCGTCCTACAACTTCTACAAAGTGGATGCGGTCAGCGTCAAAGAAAAAGCCGGGTTGATGACGGGCCTGCTGGTCTTCTATGTCGCATATACGATGTGGTGGGGATTTGCGATCTTCTTCATCTTTGAGGGAATAGGCCTGACCATGACAAAGGCAAAGGTAAAGAAGGAAGTCTAAGGAGGAAGAGATGAATATACTGGTTCCTGTAGACGGTTCGAAGTATTCAATGGAGGGCGTCAAGGTGGCGCTCGAATATGGAAAAACTGGAGGCGCCGAAATAACGGTCATGACTGTCAATCCCTTTGTGCCGGGTCTTGACCTGGAGATCTCCGCCAAAGAGCTGGAGAGTCTGACGCAAAAAATGAATCAACGCGCCGGCGAAGCGCTTACGGACGCACAGAATATATTGAAGGCGGGAGGAGTGAATTCGAAAACCATACTCTCTTCCGCCGTCTCAGCCGCCGACGAGATTCTGGATGTTGCCGAGAAAGATAAAACAGACCTGATCATAATAGGGAACAGAGGTCTTGGAGGGGCTGCAACCAGGTTCCTTATGGGAAGCGTGGTGTCAAAGGTGGCGACACATGCGCCCTGTTCTGTTTACATAGTGAAGACACAATAGAACTCCTTCTTCAGGCACCTCGCTCTGGGCCCGCTTAAGGGCCCTCTTTTTGCTCCAGGCGGCTCGAAATATCTGTTTTGGACAGGTAAGGATAGACTATAATAAAGAATTCTCAACGCCTATGAAGATAATCGAAGTATACTATAGGTTTAAAAAGTCTCCATATCTGAACCTGGTCCTTTTCGTGCTCACCTTCTTGTCAACACTGATCGTGGGCGCAATGCAGGCCGGCGTTGACCCATTCGGTGAGCCCGGAGATATATATAAGGGCATGCCTTTTGCCTTGACTTTGATGGCAATTCTGCTGAGCCACGAATTTGCACATTATTTTGCCTCAAAGAGACACGGTGTAAAGGCCACACTGCCATATTTCATTCCGGCCCCGACCATCCTCGGGACATTCGGGGCATTCATCAAGATGCAGTCTCCTATCACAACAAGAAGCTCTCTCATAGATATCGGGGCTTCGGGCCCGATTGCCGGGTTCATCCTCTCGGTGCTGGCATCCGCGATAGGTCTGGGCATGTCCAAGGTTATGCTTGTCCCAAAGACGCCGGGCACGTTTGTCTTTGGAGAATCCCTGCTGTTTTCTTTCCTTTCAAACATTACCCTCGGGCCTGTTGCCGACGGTTATGACATCCTGCTTCATCCCGTCGCCTTTGCCGGCTGGATAGGGCTTCTTGTAACTTCCATGAACCTGATCCCTGTCGGACAGCTGGACGGAGGGCATATTGCTTACGCCCTTTTAGGAGAACGACATGGAAGGTTTTCATTCATCCTCGTACTGCTGATGGCCATCCTTGGGATTTTCCTCTGGCAGGGATGGCTTGTATGGTCCCTGCTCCTCCTTGTCCTTGGCCTGCGGCACCCGCCGGTGATATATTGGGAAGTGCCTCTGGACAGGAAACGGGCATTCATCGGATGGTTGTCTCTCGTGATATTTATACTGACGTTTAATCCTGTGCCGATCAAGGTGTTGTAGTGCGGGGCTGGTACCCTGAGAGGTTTAGGCACGCAAAGCTGCACGGGTTCTTTATGGTATAATAATTCGTATCTAAGCAGGCTAAACCCTTTTTCAAATAAATATGGGCAACCTTTTCCGCATTGTTTTCTTCAAACGAGTAGAGGAGAGGATTCAGAATCTGTTAATCTAGACCGGCAGGAATAAAAATATCTTTAAAGGAGATTCCGTATGAAGGTTATATTGAAGGAAGATGTCAAGAATTTGGGAGTCATGGGGCAGATTGTCGATGTATCTGACGGATATGTGAGGAATTTTCTGTCTCCCAGAGGGCTTGCTGTTGAGGCTAACGTAAAGAACATTAAATCGCTTGAGCATCAGAAGAAGGTCATTCAGGAAAAGGCCAAAAAGATAAAGAACCAGGCCCAGGATCTGTCGGCCAAGCTTTCTGCCCTGACCCTGGTCATGAAGGCCAAGGCAGGCGAAGAGGGAAAACTCTTTGGGTCAGTTACGGCCATGGATGTGGCCGAGGCACTCAAGAATGAGGGATTCGAGATAGACAAGAGAAAGATAGCCCTTGAAGAACCTATAAGAAGACTCGGCGATTTCACGGTAAGTCTGAAACTCCATGCCGAGATACCCACGCAGGTTAACGTGAAGGTCATTGAGGAGTAGCTGGGAAGGCGTTTATAATGAAAGAGGTTCAGGTCCATCTTGACCGGCTTCCGCCCCAGAACATAGAAGCCGAACAATTCATCATCGGGGCGGTCCTTATCGACAACGATGCCCTTCCGAAGGCCCTCGAGATTATCGAGCCGGGGGATTTCTACAGGCTTTCCCACAACAAGATCTTCAGCGCTATGATCGATCTGTTTGACAAGAACGAGCCTATCGACATTATTACCCTTACCGATCAATTGAGCAAACGGGAAGAGCTGGAAGCTGTCGGAGGGGTCTCGTATCTTTCGGCCCTGGTTAACATGATTCCCACGGCTGCGAACATCAGATACCACTGCCACATCGTGAGAGAAAAGGCGCTTTTGAGGG
>DATHCU010000314.1:0-5499 GCA_035319385.1 Thermodesulfovibrionales bacterium | reverse complement strand
CGTCATCCCTGAGCTGCTTCATGAAGACGTCGGGGGAAGCGTGACCGAGCTCCGCATCTTCATCTATTCTTGTCTGCAGTTCTTCGATCTTTCCACAAAGCCACTCAAAGTGCTGTTTCAGGTCAGCCTCTCGGGTGAGATCGAATTTCTGCAGCGCGGTTGCCTCTGCTATCCTCCCTTCCGCAAAATCGAGATTACCCGCATAGATGCTTGCGTCCGCATCCCTGAGTACCCGGCGGACCTCCTGTTCTTTCGAAAAGGGCAGGGTGTCGCTGCTGTCGATCGAGATATAGATGTCCCTCACCTTCGCCCTGACATCCAGCTGCTTGTGAATACCCGCGAGCGTAGTCTCAATGGTCTTCAGTCTGTCGTTGGCGCTGGGGGTGTATACCTTGGTGTTATCGTTAAGAGTCCGGGCCTTGATGAGCTCGACGATGAGCTTGATACGGAGTTCCGTTTCAAAGACTACGAGAGACTGAATCCTCTCCCTGCAGTCCTCAATGTCCTGCCTGTTTTTCCTCCTGGCGGATGATATGGGCAGGCATTTTGTCAGGACCACTGATACGATTCCCCCCGATAACACGAGGATCAGCACGACAAACATCCTGAGATTGTAAAAGTTGCCTAATGTGAGGTACTGTGAATTCAGATGGATGGTGAACTGCTGAGTGAGATATCTGTTCCTGCTGTCCTCTAGAGAGAGGATTCCCTGGTAAGAACCCTTCGGGATATCGCTAAATGATACTCTGATCAATTTCTCTGCTCCCGGTTCGAGAGAGAAACTCTTTTCCTTAATGTCACTCTCGAGGACGCGACTGTCATCCTCCAATCTGAAATCTCCAATTGTGAGTGCCCGGAAGACACCGCCGTCAGGGTTTTTGAAGGTAAGGGTGAAATTGTCCTTCCCCTGGGAATCCTTGGTGATTTCGAGCCTGCCCTTTTCCGATCCCACGAGTTCAATGGCCGGCGGAGGAGACTGTTTTTGGACGCTTACACGCACAATGTACTTTTTATTCTGGCTTCCAATAACGACGAGACCCGTGAATTGATAATTCCCCGAGATCCCGGATGCGTGCACGCGCAAATCCGAGACGCTTGATGCCTTTACCGAACACTCCCGCGCTTCTTTGTGCCCGCATAGTACCTCCATCACCGCTTTCTTCCCAGTCTTCTCCTGTGTCAGCGCGGAGGCCGTGATTTCCAGGGGTATGTCCTTCCCGCTCTTGTTTCTTATTTTCAGAAAAGCGTTCCCCTCATCCGAGCCGTAGGGCACAATAACGGTAATGTGATCTTCCACGGGATAGATCGATGTCTCATCTGCATAAGCACAGGACGGACTCAGCAGGCACAGAATAAGTGAGAGCCAAATGAGGAAGGAAACCTCAGAAAGCTTCATCGGCGTCAGTCCTGTCCGACATTCTGATAGAACCTATGTAAAGGATATGAAGGATCTGCATCTGTCAACCCTCACACGGTAAACGGTATCTGCGCTTCGAACCGGGAGTTGATGCTGCCGGCGCGGAAATACTTAGGCGTCTGATCCGGCGGCATCCTGCGGACTATGGCACTATGAAATTTCTTGTAGTTGTCCTTGAAAGCACCGTTCTTCCAGACTTTCAAAAGCTGTGAAGTGAACAGGCCGTTGAAATCGCCGTCGGAAGAGAGCTGATTGTCCTGGCACCCGGATATGAGCAGGATCGATGCCTTCACCTTTTCCGGCGCACTCGTAATAGCCTTGTTTGCCAGTATAGAGTCGTAGAAACTCCTGTTGTTCCGGTATGTCCGTAAAGCCGCATCAGGAGGCATGCAGCGATACCTCACTCCGGGAGATGAATCGCGTGTTATCATGGACTTCTGGTAATAGGCCATCTTGACGACTGTGCCGCTGTGGCAGCTGTCCGAAAAGACGAGGACGCGGACATCGGGTTTGAATTTACCAAGACCGGTGTAGAGTTCGTCATCCACAAGTTCACCGTCAAAAAGACACCAGGTTTCATCCTGCGAGTCGGGTTCATCATCATTCATATCAGGCAGTTGCCCGCCGTGGCCCGAATAGCTGAGCATGAAGATATCCCCGGCATTTAATACCTTTGCCGCCTTCGAAATCTCCGCAAGGACATTCTTACGCGTTGCGGACTTTGTCAACAGCGTCTTCACCTTGAATTTTTTCGATTTCGAGATATCCGCCATGTCCTCCGCATCCGCTTCGCAGGCATTAAGATCTCCAGACCACCCTCCGTAGTGCTTAGGATCTACGGAATTCAGACCTATTGTTAACGCTAATCCCTTTGGCATAAAACCTCCTTCTTCCTTTGTGGCATTATGTGGTATTCATCGCAGAGACCCGGGAAAACACAGGAAAGGTCTCCCTGACACCCATTAGTTCAGCCTACGAGGGCCGACCACGTGGCAGGTCCGACCTTTCCATCTACGGTCAACCCATTCCTCTTTTGGAACTCCCTGACAGCGGCGTCTGTCTTCTGACCGAAAATCCCGTCTGCCTCTGTATCCGCGAACCCAAGTGCCTTCTGAAGTCTCTTTACATCTTCTCCTTTCATCAGGGGCCTGGTGTAGAAAAGTACCCGGTTCGATTCATCCTCTGCGGATACAACGGCCGGCTGTTCACGATCGGGCCGGAATGTATCCTCGTTCAGTACTATGCTCCTGACGGTCAGAGGCAATGGCAGGACCCATTTGCTGTTATCTATAAGGTCCATCAATGCATCCATCCGGTAGACGGTCTTATGGAGCAGGGCATTGCTGTGATTGGCGAGCCAGCCCCTCCTCACAAAGACATAGGATCTGATCCACGCCTTTTCCCCGGCCTGAGTAACAGGTCCTTGCTGCTGGTCGGTCATTGTCCTGATCCTGTCGAAGGACCCGTGAATCTTGCTGTCGTATACCACGGTAATACTGAGAGGCTCGCCCACCCCTAATGCATCCGCCGATTTCAAGGCCGGTCCCCAGTAAATCCTGTCAAAAAAGTCATCCTGGACCGTCCTCATGACAGGGTCGTCGCCAGCCAGCCTGAGCAGGGACTTCACCTTTTCATTAACGTCCAGTTTAATGTCCCTCCGGTCAAAAGCGGCCAAGAAGGGCTTCAGGGGTTCGGAGAATGTTCCTGCGGCATTGCAGTATGCATGGAGCAGCAATGCGAGGTTCCCGCTTGAAAGGGTCGTCTGGCTTCTTCCGTATGTGAGATGGCCCGTGTCACCCTGCATGACGGTGACGGAACCATAATCGCCTATGGGTCTGCCTGTCTCGAAAATATTCACGATAGCCTGTGCGGTCTTCTTCTGCAGTTCGCTGAGCATTTAACCCTCCTCCCAGTCTGTCTTGCCTTCGCCGATTATCAGTCTTATATCGTGTTATCAGGCCTGACGGTGACCGTGTCATCGTACATGGCATAAAAGTCGGATCCCCTCTGATCGGACATCCAGAAGGTCATCCTCAGTCTGCCGTTCTCTGTTAATAAGAAATTGAAATCAGGGCTGAAGTTTACGAGAAGCGGCATCTCAGCCCCGAGATAGCGTGCCGGTCTGCTGTACTGGGAAGATATTTCCCTGACATTGTCTCCGGCCCCAAAGGGAGTGAACAGTACCTGAGTGTTTACAGCCGGAAGAGCCTGAGAGGCCGGCATTCGGACATCTTCGGTATCCACGTAGAAGCGGATCTGCCCCCTGAAACGAATGGGCCTGTTTTCCAGAGACGCGGATTCTATCGACCTGCGGACGGATGAAAGATAGTGCCTGCGTCCCCTCCCTTCGTAAAAGAGTTCTCTGACCGGCTCATTAAGCATGACCTCGGATGACATGTATGCAGGGCTCCAGTTGACCGTAAGCGGGTCAGGAGGCGCGGGCGCGGGAGGCAATGGAGGTCCGGTAAGATTCTCGCCCACCAGCAGTGCATATGATTCCGCGTTCGTGAGAGCCTGGTTAAGGGGCAGATTCACGACATCATCTCTCGGGATGACATTCCTCATAAGGCCGATGTGATGCGCGGATTCATGAATCAGGGTGCTGACCTGATCATTAACCGGCTGGTTGAAAAAGTTTGGGCAGATGGAAATAACAGTACCTAGGCCAGCATATGCGAAGGCATCCGGGTCGTGGGCAGAGTTCTCCCTGCCGCATGTCCTTCTGTCAACACAGCAAAATAGTCGTGGATTCGCCAGCGCGGTCCTCATCCTTCTAAGGTTGCCAGTAATCCTCTGGACTGTATCCCGTCTGTGCCTGCCGCCTATCGTTCCCCGTACACCTGCAGGAGGATGGAAGAACCTGTTGAGGGTGCTCTCAATTGCGGAAATTGTATCCCTCGGTCTGCTTAGGTGATCCTCGAGATCGACGATAGTTGAAGAGACCCATACAGGGGCACGGGTCTGGGCCAGTTCGACATAGAAATTCTGTTCTCCAAGGCATCCCCGGTAATTCCTCAGGGATTCCAAGGGATGTATCTCCTGGACAGGAGTGCTTCCGGAAGGGGTCCTTGGCTGAAGCCCTGCTCCCCCGGCATTCGTATCCTCATGCGTGCGGTTTGCAGAGAGAGACTCCCCCGTGTCCTGCAACAACAACCTCTGCAGCGTCCGATTTCCGACGCTCCTCTGAAGAGACGTGATGCTACCGGCGACAACATGAGAAATAGCATTCGATTTCTGTCTTCCCATACACCGGTCCGCATGCGGGGCCGCAGCTCTTTTAGCCGATCCCAACGCAAATTCGGTGTTCATCGGACCCTTCTTTCGGGTGTGCGTATAGCCAGATCTGCTATCCTGTCCGCCTCCTGCTCACAGGCATCACTTGTCGGACCTATCCTGAGATTCGTCTGGACGACTGCAGTGCCCAACAATCTCTGCAATACGCGATTGCCCAGCGTGTTTTGAAAGTGTTCCAATCGTGAGATCAGAGGACCGGAGCATCGGGAGTTTGAAGGCTTCAGATTCAGGGAAGAACTATTGTCCTTTTTTTTAGATCTGAAATGGCTCATCCTTGATCGTTCCCTCATATCTCTATCCTGCCACTCCCCAGAATCTCTCTTTGTAATCTTTGGCGAGTCCTGGGTATGCCTCTGTCTGGTCCTCTGTCACCCCGGGCATTCTCCTCGCCAAAGCCGCATAGATCTTAATGATCTGACGCTGCTCGTTCAGCGGCAGGAATCGAGGGCATATGAATACAGTTGAAGGCAGAAGCCAGGCGCAGTACTCGTCCGAGCCGCACGATGGATCTGTGTTCGTAACACATGAGATGGACAGCCGGTTTCCAAATATTTCACCCATCTGTCTGTATCGATCGTAGATGCCTGCCATGGCAGCGCGGTCGCCCCTGCCGAACCAGCGATAAAAATAGGGCCGCATATAATTCTCATTGTTTGTGTTGCCATAGGTCTGCGCAGTGCCGAAGACTGCATACGTATTCCATCTCTCTGCCCAGGCAGTCGCCCTCCGCACCTTCTCTTCGTTGGGTCCCATTCCTCCCGCAACGGTTGGATCACAAGCCGTTACCA
>DATHCU010000313.1:0-9309 GCA_035319385.1 Thermodesulfovibrionales bacterium | reverse complement strand
GGCCTGAGGATCGAGTCCAATTTTCGCACTAGATCGCTTTCTTCACAGCTCCCGACCGGAGACATCTCGTGCATACAGAGACTCTCTTGATGTTGCCTCCGCTCACCACACGAATCCTCTGCAGGTTAGGCAGAACCAGCCTCTTTGTTCTGTTGTTGGCGTGGCTGACATTGTTGCCGACCACTCTCTTTTTTCCGCATACGGAACAGGTTGCCATACTCTTTAACATCCTCCTTCGATAATTGCATTCATACGGTCTATTATGATAACATGATAAGACTAATGATACAAGAGTAAGGATTTTTACTTTTTTATTGATTATTTTGCCGTTTTCCGGTGAGCAGAATATCATATCCCGTCACACAAAAAAAGAAATAAGATTGGATTAGATAGAAATGCAGAAGATCAGAATTTATGAACTCGCAAAGAAGCTGGGCGTTCAAAACAAGATAATCCTGATTGAGCTGTCCAAACTCGGTATCGGGGGCAAGACGCATTCCTCGAGTCTTGATCCTGAAGTCGCCTCAAAGGTTGAGGAAATCTTATTGAAGAAGATGGGCGCCTCCACAAAGGAGACTGCCCCTTCGAAAGAGGCGGCGAAAGAAAAACCTGCGCAGGCCCGTCCGCAACCGATTCCAGCGGCCACCGTCCAGCCCGAACCCGTGGCTGAGAATGCAGCTATTGTTGAAGCCGCGGAAGAGAGTCCCGTTAATACAGAGCCGCAACCTGCACCCTCTTCGGGCGGAGCAGCCACTTCTGCCGAAGAGGAAGTCGAGGTAACCATTCCTGACAGGTTCAAGAAAGAGATCGAGACAGAGAAGATTGAAAAATTCAAGACAAAGCCGGGTCTTCAAAGGGCATTTCAGACCGTCAGAAAGATTGAGCCCAAGAGGTGGCATGATCAGAAATCCGGCAAAAAGACCGGGAGATACAGACCCTATACTGGTGAAGAGCGCAGGCCTCAGGCGCAGACTGTCGCTCCGCGGAAGAAGACCTTGAAGATACAGGAAGGCACTACCGTCAAGGAATTTGCTGAAATTATCAGCGTCAAGTTGTCCGATGTGATCAAGAAATTTATGGAATTGGGATATATGCCCACCATAAACCAGCCGGTCGACACTGATGCGGCTCTTCTTATTGCAGAGGGCTTCGGAGTTAAGGTTGAGCTTGCCCAGATAGAAGAAGATACCATAGATGCGGAGAAGGCTGAAGATGCCTCAACTCTGCACCACCGTCCGCCTGTAATTACAATAATGGGACATGTTGACCACGGCAAGACGTCTCTGCTCGACGCGATAAGAAAGACAAAAGTCACCGAGACAGAGGCTGGGGGGATAACTCAGCATATTGGCGCATATAAAGTCAACCTCAAGGGCAAGGATATAGTATTTCTGGACACACCGGGTCACGAAGCGTTCACCTCCATGAGAGCCCGCGGAGCGAAGGTTACCGACATAGTCGTGCTCGTTGTCGCGGCCGACGACGGCGTTATGCCGCAGACGGTCGAGGCCATTAACCATGCAAAAGCTGCTAATGTTCCGATAGTCGTAGCGATCAATAAGATTGACAAACCCGAGGCAAATATGCAGAGGGTAAAGAACGAGCTTTCCGAGCAAGGAATCATCTCCGAGGAATGGGGTGGCCAGAATATCTTTGTTGAAGTCTCTGCGAAGAAGCGTATCGGCATTGAACATCTGCTTGAGATGATACTTCTTCAGGCAGAGGTTATGGAGCTCAAGGCCAATCCCGATAAGCATGCAAGAGGCACAATAATAGAGGCAAAGCTTGACAAAGGCAGAGGGCCTGTTGCCACTGTACTGGTTCAGTCCGGCAGTCTCAGCATCGGGGATGCATTTCTTTCAGGCGTACACTCCGGAAAGGTCAGGGCCCTAATCGACGATTCCGGCAGAAGGATAACGAAAGCAGGCCCGTCAACTCCGGTCGAGGTCATAGGATTTTCCGATGTTCCGTCCTCGGGCGACATCTTCACGGTTGTCGAGGATGAGAAGAGAGCTAGGCAGATTGCCCTTTCAAGGCAGCAGAAGCAGAGAATGGCCGAGATTGCCAGGGCCGGGAAGATGACACTGGATGAGATCTACGCAAAGATTAAGGAAGGTGAGATTAAGGAGCTCAACATCATTATCAAGGGTGATGTGCAGGGCTCGGTTGAGGCCATAAAGGATGCTCTGGAGAGTATTACTCATCCGCAGGTTAAGGTGAAAGTCATCCATTCGACAGTGGGCGGTATCAACGAATCGGATGTTATGCTGGCGACGGCATCAAGCGCTATCATCATCGGATTTAACGTAAGACCCGAACTCAAAGCGTACCAGACCGCGGAAAAAGAAGGGGTAGACATAAGGCTTTATAATGTCATCTACGAGGCGATTGAAGATGTCAAGAAGGCCCTTGAAGGCATGCTTGAACCCACGTTCAAGGAAAAAACTCTCGGGCGGGCCGAGGTAAGGCAAGTCTTTCCTATTTCCCGCATAGGTACGGTGGCCGGTTGCTATGTCCTTGACGGCACGATTAACAGGGCTAGCGACGGCGTCAGGGTCATCCGAAATAATATTGTTGTTTATGAGAGCAAGATATCTTCCCTGAAAAGGTTTAAGGAAGATATCAAGGAAGTTCAGACAGGATATGAATGCGGCATAATGATCGAGAACTTCAACGATATAAAGGTCGGCGATATCTTTGAAAATTATGTCATCGAAAAGATAGCCACAAAACTCTAGGAAAGGAACCCTGAACTCGGCGTCCGGCTTTCTTAACCGAACAAACCGGAACCGGCCCGACTCGATATCATCGGGGATTCACCTTTCAGAATTCGGGATTTATGAGATAGTCATGCTTCCGTACAAACGTTCCCAAAGAGTCAGTGACCTCCTGAGAGAAGAAATCGCTGATATCATAATACACAGAATCAAGGACCCGCGGCTCGGTTTTATTACGGTAACGGGCGTTGATGTAACAGACGATCTCAAGATCGCCTTCGTGTATGTCAGCATCCTCAAAGAGGAAGAGAGGAAGCTCTCTCTCGACATCCTGAATTCCGCCAAGAGTTTCATCAGAGCAGAGCTTTCAAGAAGGATACGTCTGAGAAGCATACCGACGCTTGAGTTCAAACTGGACACTTCCATAGAATATGGCGACAGGATAGAACATCTTCTGGGCGAGATCAGGAGGAAGAGTGAAGGTTCCTCATGAACTTGTCTCATTCCTGAAGAGAGAAGACAATTATCTTATAGGCACCCATATCAACCCGGACGGTGACGCAATCGGCTCTGCACTGGGCCTTGCCCTGGCCCTCGAATCCCTCGGGAAGAAAGTCACCGTATATGATCGTGACCCCGTGCCTGATTTCTACAATTTCCTGCCGGGGGTAGATAGATTCATTCATTCACTCGGCGACCTTGATACCTCGTTGTTCAACCTGATCCTGGTGGACTGTAACAGCCTTGACAGGGTGGGGATCGACGATATGGAATTCAGACATGCCTGCATTATAGATCATCATGAGACAGGAAAGGACTTCGGACAAATAAAGTGGGTTTCGCCTGATACGGCCGCTACGGGAGTGCTCATCTACCACTTTCTCAGGGCATCCGGGCTCAAAGTCACGCGGGATATCGCTGTCAATCTCTACACCGCCATTGTTATTGACACCGGAGCGTTCAGATACGCTAACACCACGGCAGACGTGCTAAAAGTCAGCGCGGAGCTGATCGAGGCAGGCGCTGATCCGGCATTTATTTCGAACAACCTTTACGAGATGTGGACTGACAGGAGGTTTGTGCTTCTCACCATGGTGCTGGATACTCTCGAAATCAGCGATGACATTGCCATGACATTTGTCAGCCAGCGCATGTTCAACAAGACCAACACCGGCCCCGAAGATACAGAGAATTTTGCCAACTTTCCCAGGATGATCAAGAGCGTGAAGATATCCGCATTCTTTCGCCAGATCGACCGCGCCCACTGGAAGATCAGCCTCCGCTCAAAGGGAGATATTAACGTTGCTTCTGTCGCTGCTATTTTTGGCGGCGGCGGACACAAGAACGCTGCGGGATGCAAGATAAAGGGCAATTTCAAGGCGGTCAAAGGAACCCTTTTGAAGGCTATAGACCAACTCCGCCATTCGCGGCAGTCGCCTGCCTAATTTGCATTACCGAGGAACCGAACAATATTCTTCATTCTGCAATGAACGCTTGAGGAGTCCTCTGCAATAGTCCATCATCTCTCATCTCGGGGATTGAGTCTGACTGTTCACTGCGGGGTTACGACAAAAAGCTTGTAACGAGCTTCATCAGCTCCTGAGTCTGTATGGGCTTTGTAAGATATGCATTGGCGCCTATCGCCAGGGCCTTCTTCTTATCCTCTTCAGCCCCTTCTGTTGTGATCATAATGATGGGGACCCCCTTGTACGACGGGTTGCTTCTCACAAGGCTCACAAGCTTCAGACCGTCCATAATCGGCATATTTATGTCCGCAAGGATTATATCGAATTTCTGAGTAGATAGTTTCTTGAGAGCGTCAACACCATCACTGGCCTCTGTCACCTTCGCATCCGGAATTCTCTTTATGGCAAAACCTATCAGTTGTCTCATAGTAGGCGAGTCTTCAACAACCAGGATATTCGGCATTCTACCCCCCTTATCTTTTCGGCTTTTCTTTAAGAAGATCGAGGAAACTCTGTATCGTCGTAAGTTTTCTTTCCGATTGAGTGTAGAGTCTGGATGAGAAGATTGCGGTAGCGGCATGGCCCGCAAGCAGATTAAAGAGCTCATAATCAATATTACTGAAGACCCCTTTCTGAACAAACAGGGAGTAAATGGATATAACACCGATGACATGCTCCTTAATCTTCAAAGGTATACACACAAAGGGCTTGCGCAGATCCGGGCTCTGCCCCGACTTGTCACCCATGTCTTCGGCAAAATAGCTCTCCCCATCCTTTGCGACGACACCGATAATTCCCTCGGCCAACTTGATTTTAGGCACTTCGCCGACCGTCAGCCCTTCCGCAGCCACAGGCACAAGTTCATTGGCCTTTTCATCCATAAGAAAAATAGCGAATTTTTCAGCGCCTATCAGATTGATGATTATCTCCATTACTATTCTGAGGACTTCGTTGGAATCAAGCGTGGAGTGCAGCTGATAACTTGCGACGTACAGATTGGCCAGGTTATTGTTTTCAGTCTCAACTTCGAGGTATTTTGAGGCAAAGTCCTTGTTCTCCTCCTCAACCTTGCGATACCTTTCGGTGAGAGAACTGATCTCCTGGTCCAGCAGTTTTATCCGTTCTTCATAAAGGAGTATCTTTTCCTCATTTCCGGCATTCTGAATGGCCTCTTCGAGCTGGGCGATCCTGAACCTGAGCCTTTCGTTCTCTTTGATGAGGTCCTTAGTAAATTCCTCTCCCTTCTTAAAAATCTGAAGAAACTCCTCAGCCTTCTTCAAAATGCCTGCCTCTCTTTCCATGAGTCCTCCGACTACGGGTCAATCTTCTTATCCTATCCTCTTTATAAACCGGACAACTTCAGCCGCTATTTCGGATATGGGCAGTATCTTCGCGGCCGCGCCCGCCCTGATTGCCTCTCCCGGCATGCCGAAGACAACCGCTGTTTCCTCCGATTCTACTATAGTATAACCGCCGACTTTTTGAATGTCCAGCATCCCCGCGGTTCCATCATTGCCCATTCCGGTAAGCACAATCCCCATGGATTTGCTCCCATAAATATCGGCGACAGATGACATCATGACATCGACAGAGGGGACATACTTGTCGGAACTCCTGGGTTCTCTCAATGCGACCGCCACCGTTTTGCCCCTCTTTTTGAAAATCATATGGTAGCCGCCGGGGCAGATAAAGGCCGTGCCGGCCTGCAATTCGTCCCCCTCCTGGGCCTCCTTTATTCTGATTTTGGAGATGCTGTTCAGCCTCTCCGCAAAAGACGCCGTAAACCCTTTGGGCATGTGCTGGCTTATCGCGATAGCCGCCGGGAAATCAGCGGGAAGTTTCGTAAGTATCATGTTAAGAGCAGAAGGACCACCCGTCGAAGCGCCTATCGCAACCGCTTCGACATTGAAATCCGTCGAGCCCGTGCTGAACTGCTTAGGTTCTTCATATTCAAAAAGCCCCAGATTCTTGCTCAATCTGTCTAGCCTGAGAGATTTCATACCCTTGACCTTGTTGAGAAGGTCCCTGACCATATTCTGATATTCAGGAGACGAAATCCTCGATGGCTTTGTTATGAAGTCCGCTGCACCCAGTTCCAGCGCCTTGAACACAGTTTTTGAATCCGAGAAGGAACTGACGATGATCACCGGAGTGGGCCGGTTCTTCATCAACCATCTAAGGAACGTAAAGCCGTCCATCTCGGGCATTTCCAGGTCAAGTGTGATAAGGTCCGGTTTGAGGCTGATGGTCTTAGACATAGCATCCAGGCCGTCGGCCGACACCCCTGCCACTTCGATATTTGAATCTGTCTCGAGCATCTTCTTGATGGTCTGTCTGCTGTAAGCCGAGTCGTCAACGATCAATACTTTTATCTTAGGCATCTATAGTGGCCCCTTTATGAAGCGGTTTTTGATACACCATGTCATACTTAAAATGTCTCAGGTTGAAAGCGGTGGAGAGATTGATCAGTGATTCTGCGTGCCCGAGCATTAGAAACCCGCCTTCCACAAGTCTTTCGCTGAACATATCCACAACTTTTCTTCTGGATGCATAATCAAAATAGATAAGAACGTTCCTGCAAAATATCGCATCCATTGAGCCCACCAGCTTCACCTTGAAGGGGTCCAGAAAGTTCAGATAATTAAAATTGACATATCGCCTCACGGAATCAACAATCCTGTACACACCATCCTCTTCCCTGAAGTATTTATTCAAATAATACTGGTCTGTCGTTCTGAAAGAATTCTTTCTGTACAAACCGCTCCTGGCAACCTGAAGGACTCTCTGATTTATGTCGCTGCCTATTATCTCAATATTCCAGTCCCTGAATAAACCCAGTTCAAGAATCAGCATAGCGATAGTGTAAGGTTCCTCGCCGGTCGAGCACCCGGCCGACCATATCCTGAGTCTCTTCTTCTCCTTGTTGGTCGCGCGGAGATCAGGCAGCACCTCCTCGCTGAAAGTCCTCAACTGGTTCTGTTCCCTGAAGAAGTAGGTCTCATTGACGGTAAGAATATCGACGATCGATGCGAGCTCATCATCCCGGTTTTTGTCATAGAGAAGGTACCGGAAGTAATCTCTGAATTTGTTAAAGTGGTGAAGCATAACTCTTCTGGAGAGCCTCTTTTCAAGGAGATAGCGCATGTCATCATCGAAGTAGATTCCGCAGTAATCCCTTATGAGGTCTCGCAAAAGCCTGAAAACGTCTTCTTCTAAAGGTATTATTTCTTCTTTTTCAAACATCTCTCATAAACTGACCGATTGACTGCCGCTATAGTTGTCTCGTCGGTGGCGAGATTCTTGCCATCTCAAAACGCGGCGGCTATAGATCGGCGACTTTCAACTGCATCCTAAGGCTTTCTTCGATGACTTTCTTGACAATCGGATCTTCTTCCGAATCAAGGAGTCTTTCGAGTTCACGTCTCACCGTCGCATGGAGTCTGCTGCCGACCACTTCTACCGCCGCTTTTCGCGTCGCCCAGTCTTTGTCCGCAAGAAAAGGCAGGATGTCGCCTTCAACATTTTCAAACGGCGAGAGGGCCTTGATCGCGGTCCTTCTCACCTCACTGTCATCGTGTTTCAACATCCCGAGCAGAGCTGATTTTGCGGCATCACCGTCAATTCTGCTCAGTGATTCAATCGTTGTAGTCACGACAAATCCGTTCCTGTCCGAAAGGAGATCCATCAGAAGCTCCACGGCCCTGCCGTCCCTGAGCATTCCGAAAGCCTTTGCAACCGCAACCCTGACGGAATCATCCGAATCCGAGACCAGAAGGGACAGAGCTTCAAAAACTCCTTCTCCCCCGATCCTACCCAGGCTGATAGCAGACAACACCCTGATGAACGGATCTTCATCCGCAAGGGCAAGGACAAGAAACTTCGATGCCTCTTCCGTCCTTAGCTGGGAAAATGCCTGAATACACGCCTTCCTGACCGCGACGTCACCATCTTTAAGGGCAAAGCCGAGTTCCGGAACAGCGGCCTTTGCCCCTATCTTCCCGAGAAGCAACGCGGAATTCTTTCTGAGGGTCGGGTTGGGATCCTGCAACAATAGAACTAATTCGTCCGTGGAGAGTATAGTCCCGAAGTCGGACAAGGCTTCAACAGCCGCTTCCTGCACATCCTCGTAAACGTCGGTCAACAAACTCTTTATCTTCTGCACTGCCCTTGGATCCCGAATCTTTGCAAGCGCTCCGGCGGCGAGCGAACGTATGTGTCCATCCTCATCATGAAGCAGGTTGACAAATGTAGGATAGTACACAGGAGAAGCAATCCTTCCTGCGACATCGCAAATGAAGCGTCTCTGATTGATATTCTTAGCATCAAACAGGGCCAGGATGGATTCAGGCTTGTCGCTCCCAATAAAGACAAGAGCGCGCTTGACTTCTTCGGAAAAATCCTCTTCCTGTGAAATCTCAAGCAGGGGGGCAAAGGCACGCTGATCTTTCAGCAACCCCAGGATAAGGATTCCTGAGATCTTAACCGCAGGTTTTTGAGATGTTGTGAAGCCCACAAGAGTATCGAGTATGCGGTCCCCGAATACTTTTCTTATCTCATCGGTGATAATCTTCTCGCTCACGCCATTCCTGTAGAATCTCTCCATGCTCTGGATGGCTTCGTCCTGAACAGTCTTGGACGGTTCATCAAGGAAAGGCACTATATGCGGCAGACTTTCAGGGTCGCCGATAAGGCCCAGGGATTTTATGGCGGCAGCCCTCAAGGGCTTAGTGCCAAGCGTCCTTACCAAAGCAGGAACAGCCCTCCTGTCCCCAATCCTCCCGAGGGCGTCCACCGCGGGATATGACGTCCAGAGATCTCCTCCCTCCAGGATCTGAATGAGGGAGTTCACAACAGAAGCCTCCCGCACCTTCCCTATATGTTCAATAGCCGTTACCCTCACATTCTCGTCGTCATCCTTCAACGCATTAAGCATTAGAGGGAGGGAGCGATCATCCGTGAATTCACCAAGGACATCTATAATGAATTTCCTCACATCCCTGTTCGGAGTGTCAAAGGCATCTATCAGGAAGGGTGTGGCCTTTCTGCCGAGACGCACAAGGGCCTCGATTGCAGAGTTCCTGGCCCCCGCGTTATCGTCATGGTAGAGGAGTTCTATAAGGCCCTGG
>DATHCU010000312.1:0-8205 GCA_035319385.1 Thermodesulfovibrionales bacterium | reverse complement strand
ACATATTCGTTCGCTATTCCCCCACAATCCGACGGGGAAGGCACCAGCTTCAGTTTTATTCCGCGCAAGCGGTTTGGATACAGGTGCCGGCTTCTATCCATCTTGGCAGCAACCCTCTCCGGATTTGAATCAATCATAATGACAAGCGTGGGCAGAAGTCCTTGACTTAAGTCAAGGAAGCGGAAGACGGTCTTGCGGGACACATGGAAGAGTCCGGCAACGTCCAGGCATGCAGGAGATTTGCTTATCCCGGGAAGACTGATTGTACCATCAATCTGGTAAAATACTCTTGCCCGGTTCGTCCCTGATATTTGGACCATCAAGCACGACCGTGCGGAAAAAATGCTTTCTGAAATTGGAGACCACGTATATGTCACGCCATACAGATGTCAGGTTTAGCAAAGTCCTCAGTGCCGTGGGATGCCTGCTGGTTATCTCTCTTATTATGCTCTTATCAACCGAAGTGCGGGCAGAACAAAGTGACAAGGTCAAAAACCTGATTCAGAAATTGAAGAGTAAGCACGCACACACCCGGGCAACTGCTATAAAGGAATTAGGGAAGATCAAGGATGAGCGAGTGGTTGCGCTGCTGATAAACGGCCTGGCGGATGCTGATTCGTATGTGCGGGGATTAGCAGCACGGGAACTGGGTGATATGGGTGAGGCTCGATCCGTCCCGCAACTGATCACCGTTCTGGGCAAGGACGATTATGTGTACCCTCGTGTGGAGGCAGCCAGGGCATTGGGCAAGATAAAGGATGCCCGGGCTATCATTCCGCTGGTACAAGCTCTCAGAGACGCATCCAATGAAGTCAGAGATGAATCTACCAGGGCATTAATCGGGATAGGTAAGCCCGCGACTGATCAGCTGCTAACGGTCCTTAAGGAGAGAAATGTGAAGGTGGTTGCCGATGCATATTATTTCTATGTATGCCTCGGAGAGCCTGATTCAGAGCCCATTCTGATTGACGCGCTGAATAAACTCGGCACCGAGAATATGGCCCTCGACTTTATGCGGTGCGGAAACATTCATTTAAGGGAGGCAGCCCTCAGATGGGCGGAAAGCCGTCATTATAAGATCGAAGAACGTTCGGAAGCAGTCGGCAATCCGCGGTGGGGAAAGTGCAGGGGTGCGATTCCCTCCGGCAAGTAGCACCTACCGATAGCAATGGGTTCAAGATTCCTGATTATTAACCCTCCGAGCGAATATTTCTTTTACATACCGATGGGGACTTTTGCTCTGTGCGACTATCTGGAACAAAGGGGAATAGCCGCGAGAATCCTGAATCTGTCCCTTTATCGGGAAGACGAAGTGCACGCGGTCTTGGACCAGCATCTCTCCTCCTTCCGGCCCTCTCATGTCGGATTGATTCTCCACTGGCAGGATACGACAGAGGGGTTTCTGAATACAGGCGAATACATGAGGCCACGGCTCAGAGGGGGGAAGATCATCTGTGGGGGGTTCACCGCAGGGTATTTCGGAGCCAGCCTGCTTAATGAGTGCGAATTTGCTGATTATGTCATCAAGGGTGATCCGGAAAAACCCGTTGAAATGCTTCTGAGGGATGCCGATCATTCTGAAATTCCAAACCTCATCTACAGGTCTGAGCAGGGCATAGCAGAGAACAAGGTGTCATACGCTGCCGATGAACAGGCCCTATCAGACATGTCGTTTTCCAACCTGGGCTATCTCTGCGATCATCAATTGTACCTAAGTGCGATAAACAAGAAACTCGGCTTTCCCGTGTTCGTAGGTAGAGGGTGCAGATTCAACTGCAGGTATTGCGGCGGGAGCCGAAGCGCATACCGTCTGCATAGCGCGAGAAAGGGTGTAGTTGTCAGATCCGTAGTTTCGATTATCAGGGACCTGCACAGTCTCAAAAATTTCACTGACAGGATATACATCTGCCATGAGAATGACAGGGATTATATCAAGTCTCTGTTTAGGGCTATTGCGGAAGACAAGGGACTCGTAAAAATCTTTCATATGAATTATGGAGCTTGGATGCTGCCCGACCGGGAACTTCTGAATCTGTACAGGGAAGCCTTTGTCACGAATCGGAGTGACAGGCCGGTGTTTGAACTCTCGCCGGAGGTCTTCGACGACCAGGCCAGAAGGCATATAAAGCCCGGCAAGGTACATTATTCTCTCCGGGCCTTGAAGGAGAATCTTTCCTTGATCGGGGAAACCTTTGGCGATGAAGTGAACGTATCAGTATTCTTCAGCCGCTATCATGATTCGATCGGAACCTATGAGGAGATGAAGAGAGAAATTTCAGGGATATCCATGCTGAAGCATGAACTGCTGTGTGACCGGATAATGAACGCGAAGATCTTCTATGACCATCTCTCCACAGACGTTGCAGGCCAATACTGGGAAACTTATGTCGCAGAGAACAGCCATTTCGGGACGCTCACATCTTCCATCAGGAGGATTCGGAATCATGAGCAGTACAACTTTACCTTTGATAATCTCTGCATTTACATGCCCAGGAAGATATCCGACAGGGATATCGTCAGGTGCGAACAGATGATATCAGTTTTAAAGACTCTTGAAATGCATTTTCACGAGATGTTCCATATCATGTTTGCCTGTCTCGGGCCAGAGACTGTAGACCTGATCGAGACAATTGTCACACATGCCTATTCAGATAATCCGGATAGAGTCTTCACATCTCGGGACCATACGAAGTTGCTTGATCACATCTCTGCCGGGATTTCAAAGGCCGGCACCCTTTTTCCGCGGATGCCGTTCATCAGAGACCTCTGCGACCTCAACATCAGGAAGGCCAGATATCTTCAGAAATCATTAATATCAGAGGATCTCAGCGGCACTGATAAATCGGGGCTGAACCACGATCTCCTGTCGATCAATGACCATGATTATCTCGATCTCACGGGGTTTCTCCAGAGACTGAAGGAGGAAGGGCCTCATTCTCTCACGCCGGAAAAGACTGTATTCATCTTTCTGGCGGATGAGATACTGAGCATGTCTTACACAACATACGAGGCCACACTGAAGGAATTCGAGAAAGGCATTTCCATAGATGAATATTATGCATTGATGAACAGCAGAGGCATATTCTCACATCAGTATCACAGGGATCTCATTGAAAAACTCTGTCGATGCAGGGTCCTTCACACAAACTGATTATCACCTCGGCATTCACAAATATGATTCTTCTGGCTTTTCTGTGGGTATCTTTCTATTCCCCTCTTTGCCAAGGTTCTTTTTTGAAAGGCATCTCTTTTTTATCCACATGATTTCAGGAAGAACCTAAATTATAATATGGTCATGTGCGAGGAAAGGCGTCCGAATACAAAGGCTGTGATCGAGAATCTCAAGAAACCAATGCCTTTGGGGGAGAAGTTTTTCAAAACCATCAGGAACACTCTTCTCAAGATCATCCGCATGAAGACCTGCTGCGGAAACAAAGGGGAGCCCGGTTGCTGAATGTAGCAGGTACCTTTCCCGGCGGGGAAGAAATCGTTCTCTTCACTAAATGACACTAGCTTCATATATGCAATGTAAACTGTTGATAAAATAAACAAAAAATTGGTATCATTAATCTCCCTGAAACAAGGGGATCCCATCTCGTTAGTTCTATAAGGATTATATGAAGGAGCTTGAAAAACTCAGACGGGAGATAGACGGGATCGACGACCGGATCCTGAACCTCCTGAACAAAAGGTCCCGCATCGTTCTTGACATAGCTCACATCAAAAGGAACAGCAATGCCAAGTTCTATTCCCCCGAGCGTGAGCGCCAGATACTTGAGCGTCTTACGGCCAACAACAAAGGGCCTATTCCCGATGCCACTCTGAAAGTAATATTCAGGGAGATCATCTCAGCCTCTTTGTCCCTTGAAGAGCCTCTCAAGGTGGCATGCCTGGGGCCCCTGGCAACATACACACATCTAGCAGCCATAAGGTATTTCGGATCTTCCGCGCAATTCGTTCCGGTGCCGACCATAAAGGATGTCTTCGATGTAGTTGAGTCAGGCAAGGTTGACTTTGGCGTGGTTCCGATAGAGAATTCTACGGAGGGGGTCATCAGTTATACCATAGACCTCTTTATGGATTATGACCTCAAGGTCTCTGCCGAGGTGATGCTGCGTATAACTCACAATCTTCTGTCAAAAAGCGGCGACAAGTCGAGGATAAAGAAGATTTACTCTTTTTCGCCTCCCACCGCGCAGTGCAGACGATGGCTTGCCGCCAATATGGCGGGCATCCCGATAGTTGAGGCAACGAGCAGTGCGCATGCCGCTGAGCTGGCTTCCAGGGATGACGAAGGTTCGGCCATCGCAAGCGAACTGGCAGCGGAGGTCTACAATCTGGAGTTTGTCGAGAGGAGCATCGAGGACAACAAATACAATCTGACTCGCTTTATGGTCATTTCAAAGGAGTTCCCTCAGAAGTCAGGCAAAGACAAGACTTCCATCATGTTCTCTATCAAAGACAAACCCGGCGCACTCTACAACATTCTTGAACCTTTCAAGAAGGCAAAGCTTAACCTTACAAAGATAGAGTCCAGACCATCGAGGAGGAGGGCCTGGGAATACATCTTCTTCGTCGACATAGAAGGGCATATTGAAGACAAGAAGCTAAAGGAGGCTGTGGAGATGATGAAAGAGAACTGCCTTTATCTCAAGATCCTGGGTTCTTATCCGCAAGGAGATGTCTAATGGTAAAACCACCGGATTACATAACTTCAATAAAGCCGTATGTGCCGGGCAAGCCGGTTGAAGAACTGGAGCGCGAACTCGGAATCAAGGGCTCTGTAAAGCTTGCATCGAACGAGAACCCGCTTGGTCCTTCAGGCAAGGCTATGCAGATCCTGAAAGATTTTATGCAGGCGCCGAACCCTTCAATGAGTCTCAACAGATACCCTGACGGGAGCGGATACTACCTCACAAAGGCCCTGTCAGAAAAGCTCAAGGTCGGGGAAGATGAGATCATCCTCGGCAACGGTTCAAATGAACTCCTCGATATCGCGGTCAGGACGTTCATCCGTCCGGGTGATGAGGCTGTAATGGCCCATCCGTCCTTTGTTGTCTATTCCATGTCGATGCAGGCACAAGGCGGCACGTCCGTGAAAGTGCCGTTGAAGAATTACGCACATGACCTGGACGCAATGGCTGGAGCGATAACTCCCAAGACAAAGATCGTTTTCATCGCAAATCCTAACAACCCCACCGGCACCATCAACAGGAGGGATGAGTTCGACAGGATGATGAAGAAGATTCCCGACGGCATTCTTGTCGTGCTTGACGAGGCCTACTATGAGTATGTGGCTGACCCCGCTTATGCAGACAGTATGAAACATTTCAGGGACGGGAGAGATATCCTCATTCTCAGGACTTTTTCGAAGATCTACGGGCTTGCGGGTCTCAGGATAGGATACGGGATTGCAAAGAAAGATATAGTGGCCGAACTGAACAAGCTGAGACCGCCTTTTAATACGAGTTCGCTCGCCCAGCAGGCTGCTTTGGGGGCGCTCAGTGACACCGACCATATTGACTCATCCAGGGCTGTAAACGAGCAGGGCAAGAAGTTCCTTTATGGAGAACTTGACTCCCTCGGGCTCAAGTATGTTCCCACCGAGGCAAATTTCATTTATATGCCGCTGGAACAGGATTCCGCGGACCTCTATATGAAGCTGTTGAAAGAGGGCGTAATTGTCCGACCCATGGGGCCCCGCGAGCTAAGGGTCACCATCGGATTGCCTGACGAAAACAGAAGGTTTATCGAATCGCTGAGAAAGGTCACCGGCCGGTAATCCGGCAATGTGCGCCTTCCCAAGAATTGGAGGAAGCAGATGGATATAATTGTATTGAAGCCAGGAGCTACAGACGAACAACTTAAACATCTGGTAAAGAGGCTTGAGAGCAAAGGGCTGCAGGCCAATATCTCAAAGGGTACCGAGAGGACTGTCGTCGGAGTAATCGGCGATACCTCCAAGATTACCGAAGAAGAAGAGAACACCATCAGCATAATGCCCGGGGTTGAAGATGTGATGCGCATCCTGAAACCCTACAAGCTCGCAAGCCGGGAGTTCAAGGCCAAGACCACCGTCATCAATGTCAAAGGCAATCTTATTGGCGGGAAGAAGATACAGGTCATAGCGGGTCCATGCGCGGTCGAAAACAGGACCATAATGAGGAGCATAGCCGAAAAGGTCAAGGCTGCGGGGGCTACTTTCGTAAGAGGAGGGGCTTTCAAGCCTCGCACATCTCCTTATTCATTTCAGGGTCTTGGCGAAGAAGGTCTCAAGTATCTCGCCGAAGCCAGGAAGAAGACCGGCCTTCCGGTCGTCACTGAACTGATGGACCCCAGGGACATGGAGGTAATATCAAAATATGCGGACATCATCCAGATCGGGGCAAGAAATATGCAGAATTTCAGACTCCTTCTGGAGGTAGGATCCATCAAGAAGCCTGTCCTTCTAAAGAGGGGGCTCTCGTCAACAATAAAGGAATGGCTGATGGCCGCTGAATACATCATGTCCAGGGGAAATCATGATGTAATACTGTGCGAAAGAGGCATCAGGACCTTCGAGACAGCGACAAGAAACACCCTTGATCTAAGTGCAGTGCCTGTCCTTAAGAAGATCACACATCTGCCGGTCATGGTCGATCCGAGTCACGGCGTCGGCAAGTGGGACCTTGTTGCTCCTATGTCAAAGGCAGCAGTTGCAGCCGGAGCAGACGGTCTTGTAATCGAAGTCCACACAAATCCGGAAGAGGCCCTCTCGGACGGGGAGCAGTCCCTCAGGCCTGAGGATTTCAGCAAGTTAATGAAAGAACTGAAGCCTATTGCCAAGGCGGTTGGAAGAGAGATCTAAAGCCCGGATTCAGGGATTTACACTTCATGGTGTGTATAGAAGAGTATCGGGAATAAATTCTGAATATGCATTTTCATAAAGTAGCAGTCTTTGGTGTCGGTCTTCTAGGGGCTTCCTTCGCCCTTGCAATGAAGAAACATGAGCTCTGTCATGAAATAACGGGCCACGGCAGGACGATTGCCAATCTGCAGGCCGCAAAAACAAGAGGGATTATAGATTCTTTTGATCTTGACCCTCTGCCGGCATGCTCAGGAGCCGACCTCGTGGTGTTTGCTACGCCTGTTGGAAGCTTCGCCGGTCTGATGAAGAGGATACGAGGGGCTTTGAAAAAGGACGCCCTGGTAACGGACGTGGGCAGCGTTAAAGGTGGGCTTGTCCATGAGATGGAAGCTCTGACGCCTGAAGGCATTCACTATGTGGGGTGCCACCCTATCGCCGGAAGTGATCGTTCAGGGATAGACTTGGCAACAGCCGGCCTTTTCGAAGGCGCCAGATGTATCATAACGCCAACGGAAAAGACCGACACAGAGGCCCTTGCGAAGATGAGGACGCTCTGGGAAACCTTTGGGGCAGTTGTTTCGATAATCGATCCTGATGAGCATGACAGGATCTACGCGGCGGTAAGTCATCTGCCGCATCTTTTGGCCTATGAAATGGTGAATGCCGTGGCTGAAATGAACGGCTCTTATCTTGAGTTTTCAGGGCAGGGATTTAAGGATATGACAAGGATAGCAGCGAGTTCTCCTGAATTATGGAGAGACATTTGCATCTCAAACAGGGACTTTATCCTTGAATCTATCGAGATCTTCAAGCGGAACCTCGACAGAGCCGGTCAGTATCTCAGGGCCTCTGACGCTGAATCCCTCGAAAGGGAATTCAGAAAGGCCCGGACGCTGAGGGAAGGTATTGGACAGAATTGAATTCATCAAGGCAGAGAGGTTTCAAGGCGAATTCACTCCTCCACCTGATAAGTCGATATCTCACAGATCGATAATTTTCTCATCCTTATCCGAAGGCAAGAGCGTAATAAGGAATTTTCTCAGGGCCGAAGACCCGATGAGTACTTTGAACGCCTTCAGGTCTCTTGGAATTGATATTGACGACTCGGGGGATGATATCGTTATCACTGGAAAAGGAATCGATGGTTTGATCGAACCCGGAGACGTCATCGACTGCGGCAACTCGGGGACGACTATCAGGCTGCTGGCCGGCGTGCTCGCCGGAAATCCGTTCTTCTCCGTGCTCACCGGGGACAGCTCACTGAGGTCACGTCCCATGGGCAGGGTAATCATCCCTTTGAGCAGGATGGGCGCCGACATAGTCGCACGGGCGTCAAACAAGTATCCGCCCGTTGCCAT
>DATHCU010000311.1:0-9783 GCA_035319385.1 Thermodesulfovibrionales bacterium | reverse complement strand
CGTCCTTCTTGCCCTCGACGCCCTGTTCTCTCCCGCAACGGGTCGACTGAACGAGAAAAAGACAGACGTTTGGGTCTCCAACAGATTTCTCTGGACCAGGATACAGACACTCAACAGCCGTCTTCAGTCAGAAGGCGACCCCGCGAAAAGGAACAAGAGGTTCTTCTTCGGGGCGTCTGTCAATCCGAACAGAACAGACTGGGAAACCGAGCTTGAATTCGTCGTCGAGAAGACCGAAGCTGTTCTTCTGAAGTTGATACCATCCACCCAGCACATTACCCTGAACGATCAAAGGCATACCAGTTTCTATAAAGCCCTTTCGAAAGCAGGACTCCCGCTTCTGTCCCACGTCGGTCCGGAGTATTCCTTTCCTGAAGGCATACGCAACCAGAGCCTCGACTACTATCAGAGGCTGAAGAAACCTCTCGACTGCGGTGTGACCGTCATCGCCGCCCATTGCGCCTCACCGGTCTTCCCTGTTGTGGACAAGAACGTAATGAAAGACTTCTGCGGGTTTATGTCGGACTACAACACGGGGATGGATGTAAGGTTATGGTCTGACACCTCAGCGCTGTCTCTGTCTTCGCGAATTCCCTATATCCAGGAGATCGTGGAGACATTCAACCCGGAATGGCTCGTCAACGGCTCCGACTTTCCGATCCCGATCGACGGCTGGACGCACCTGCCGCTCGTGACACACAACGTAACCCCTGCGGAGTACATATCCATCTGCAAGACTAAAAATCCGTTCGACAGGGACATAAGGATAAAGCGGGCGCACGGCTTTTCAGACGGTATTCTTGAAAATGCGGCAAATGTCCTGCGTCTGCCGAAGACGCAGTCCTGAGGTTGACGATATTGTAATACCGGAAGGGCAGATATTCTAAAATATGGCTGTGCTTCTTTATAGCGCAACTATGACGCGGCGCGCCATGTCAGATAAGCGCGTTGTCGCCCTCGGCCCACCGGACAAAGAATCTCTCGAATTCTTCGTGCAGCTGCCCGACCCACTCGATCCTGTTCAACCCGTCACGAAGAAAGCCCATGAACCGCTCGTCGAAGTAATCCCTCTGGAAGTGAAAGACACCGTTTCGATATCTCCGAAGGAGGGTCACGTTGGGTGACTTCAGCAGGGAGTCTATCCTTCTGTCCTTCAGTCCCAACTCCTTCCAGCCTTCGATGACAACGTAGAGGCCCGCAAACCAGTACGAGATATAAAGGTTGTATTCCGCCTCGAACCTGGCCTTGGGAATGATCTCATGCACGTTCTTATCCAACAGGGTTTCATAGGAGCTCTTCATGCTTTCGGCCCACATGAAATACTTGTACAGGTTGAATACTTCTATATCGGTTGGCTTCGTCTTGTTTTTCATCCCGGTAGTTACAGCCGCCCTTCCCCGCACGATGAAAGAAATGCCTAAACGTCTACTTCCATTCCCTCGCGGGCAAAGAAAGACTCAGGAAAACGCAGACGGCATTCTTGTTCCATACCCTTCAGGAATTCATCGTTATGTTCAGGGTCGTGGTGAAAGAGGCATAGTCTCCTGACCCCGGCCGCTTCAGCTACCTGCACGGCCTGCTCCCACGTACTGTGCCCCCACCCCTTCTTCTGCTTCAACTCCTCCGGACTGTACTGGGCGTCGTGTATCAGCAGGTCAGCCTTCCTTGCCAGTGTAACGACCTTGGGGTCGATCCCATCTTCATATTCGACATCAGTACAATAGACAATGGTTCTTCCTCCCTCGGTCAAGCGATAGGCATAAGCTACCCCAGGATGATTATGTCTCGCGGAGACAACCTGGATCCCTCCGGCAATGGTATGACACGTCAACTCAGGTTGCCAAAATGTGAGGGCAGCACCCATCTTGTCAAGCGGCACGGGGAAAAAATCGCGCTGCATCTGAGTCTTAAAGACGCTTTCGAGATTGATGGCATTGCTGCCTTTTCCTCCGATGGCGATTGTGAAGCGCCGCTTAGGGTCATAAGCCGGCTGGAAAAAAGGGAAGCCCTGAATGTGGTCCCAATGGGTATGTGAAAGCGCGATAATGATATTGTCGTACTGTTCGATTCCTCTCTCCGCAAAATCATTACCGAGTTTTCTTATGCCTGTCCCGGCGTCTAGTATAGCGATCTTTCCCGTTGAAAACGTAATCAGGACACATGCGGTATTTCCGCCGAACTCGGAGAATTCCTTTTCTGAGACCGAGATGGAACCTCGGGTACCGTAAAACGCAACCTTCATTTCAACCTCTCCAGCGGAAGTTCACATCCTCGGAAACTGCCGCCGAAGAAAGCGCTGCGACAGTCCAGCACAAACACATCTTCTGCAAGAGATATCCTCGGAGCGAGAGATTATGATGCGCTTTTCCTGGGAGATGCCGGTTTCCCGGTTTTCTTCTTTGCAACCGTCTTCTTTGAGACGACTTTCTTCTTTCCTTCCAATGCGGAAATCTGCGACTCGAACTTCTTGATTCGCGCTGTTATCATCTTGACTTTGTTGTCGAGAAGGGGGTTCTTCCCCTTAGCGCCGAGGCCGTAAACCCTGGCTCCGAGCTCGCCGAACTCTTTCTGCACCTTGGTCTTGATTTCGAAAATCCTGAGCCCCTTCTTGCCCTCTTCCGTGAGTTCCGCAGCCCTCTTCTGCGCGGCCTTGAAGCCTTTGATTACAGGCTCTATCTCTCCTTTAAGGTCCTTCGCCATGCCAATTCCCTTTTGAACTATGTCTATCCCGTTCTTTATGACTTTCTGAATATCCTCGACCTTCACGTTTAGCGCCATCGCATTCCCTCCTTGAGATGTATTAACAAAGTCTATCATATTCAATTAGTTTCTTGCATGCCCGAAGTCCCGGAGAAACGCCTTCCGCCTCCGCGGGTCCTGCCCCGTCCGTACGGATTACCGGGACGCCTTTATCAACCTGCCTCCCCTCGGAATGATAGCGATTCCGGAGGAGTCGATGTGACAGCGGAATCGATCCTTATCAGGATCAAATCCTATCTCTGCGCCTTCATCAATAACATTCAGCTTGTCGACTATGACTCTCTTCAGTCTGCAGCCTTTCTTGAGCACAGTATGGTCCATTATCAAACAATCTTCGACGCTGACATCGTCTTCGATCGTGACATCGCTGCGGATGACCGAGTTCCTGATCTTCGCCTTCCGGATGCAGCATCCTTCGGCAATCAGGCTGTTGCGGATATCTCCCCGCAGAATCTTCGTGGCAGGCCCTTCATACCCGGAAGGATGAATAGGCCAGTGGCTGTTGTCCAGCTCGAACAGCGGCTTTTCGCCCAGCATATCGGAATGTGCTTCAAAAAAGGCCGATATGGTCCCGACATCCCGCCAATAGCCATTTTCCTCATATGGCATTGTCCCGGGCACGAGGTTCGTTGCAAAGTCATAGGCAAAAACCTTCCCTGTCTCCACAAGGTCAGGGATCACATGCGCGCCGAAATCATGCTGTTTCTTCCTCTGGGCCTTTGCAAGCGACTCGAGCAGTATGTCCTTGTTAAAGATATAGTTGCCCATCGAGACGTATGCGCGCTTTGGGTCATCCGGCATGGGGGTCGGCTTCTTCGGCTTCTCCTGAAACCCCACGATACGCTTCTCACTGTCTGTCATAATCACGCCGAAGGAAGAAGCCTGTTCAAGAGGCACGGGACGTGCGGCAACAGTGACGGCCGCGTCATTCCTGAGATGAAAATCCATCATCTGGCGGATGTCCATTCTGTATATGTGGTCGGCGCCGAATATGATCACGAGGCGCGGATCATGCTGTTGTATAAGACCCGCGTTCTGGAAAACCGCATCCGCGGTGCCCTGAAACCATTCGGGCCCCATACGCATCTGCGGCGGGACAACCGTGACAAAATGATCTTTGACCACGGAGGTCAGGCCCCAGTGCATCCTCACATGCTCAATCAGCGACTGCGACCTGTACTGAACGAGGAGATAGATCGAAAAGATGTGCGAATTCACAAGATTGCTGAGGACAAAATCAACGATGCGGTACCGGCCGCCGAAAGGGACCGAAGGTTTCGAACGGAACGCCGTCAGCGGGAACAGCCTCTCCCCCTTGCCTCCCGCAAGGACAAACGCGAGGACCTTTGGATGTGCCATACTTCCTCCACTAATATTTATTTGATTGTACTATCAGGCGTCCCTCTAGGCCGGGACATCCCTGAATTACGCTTCGGAACCTATCGGAAGTGACTTCTTCATCATCTCTGCAAGGTCCGCGAATCTCTTGTCTTTCAAGATCTGCTCCAGGAGCGGCTGCGTCTTCTGCTTCCAGTTCGGATGCGCATCCACAGTGCCCGGCAGATTCTGCTGATTGAGTGTGCCGATAATATCGTCGAGGCTTACCAGCAGCATCCTGCACGGTGTACGCGTGAGGTATTGATACACGGCAAGACATAATTCAGGGGTCATGCCGGGAAGCAGGCCGGGATCAAACGGGCAGGAGGCCGGCAGTATTCCATTTGCGTGCAGCGCGGATATGATAAGCCTCTTGTCCCTCTCCCTGTCGCAGACCTGCTGCTGCAGCTGATCGCCGCCGGAGAAGATATTAAGTTCTCTTTTTACTTCGATATCCCTGCCCGCCCAGTACCCGTACAAGGTGGGAAGGTCATGAGTCGTCACAGCGCATAACGCCGTTTCAGGATATTTTCCGGGCTCCAGGAATGAAGGGTCAGGATAATTCCGCTCAAAATAAAAGAGCCTGTACGAGAGCATCCGGAATTTCTGCAGGGTCTCCCTCGCATTCTCGCCTATTGTGCCGAGGTCTTCCGCAATGATGACAGTCCTGTGCAGGACGCTTTCAAGTGCGATTATTCTGATCAGGTCCTCCGCGAAACACGAAACATATGCCCCATCTTTCGCATGCATATCCCCCGGTATCCAGAACAGCCTGAACAGACCGAGGGCATGGTCTATCCTCAGGGCGCCTCCGTATTTCATATTCTTTCTCATGGTCTCGATAAAGAGTTCATACCCTGACTCTTTAAGTTTCTCCGGGATAAAGGGTGGGAATCCCCACTTCTGGCCGTTGCTGTTGAAATCATCCGGGGGAGCTCCAAGGCACGCATCGGATGCAATAATATCCTGATAATTCCATGCATCGCTGCCGCCGCCGACAGATCCGACCGCGAGGTCATTATACAGCCCCGTCTTCATCCCGAGGCCTTCCGCCTCGGCTGCAACTTCCATGAGCTGACAGTCCGTGAGCCACTGCAGATACTGGTAAAACAGTATCTCTTTGGAGTGCGATTTTCTGAAGGCCTTCACTGAACTGCCTGTAATGCTACGATATTCTTCGGGCCATTCCTGCCAGGTGTAGACCCCTTCCTTATCCTTCATGTATTCCCATAGGGACATGAAGAGCGCAAAGGTGTCCAGAGCAGGCCCTTCCTCAGCTATGTACTTTTTGAAGTCTCCGCCCCTGCCCGTATTCCGAGCATAGTGCCTCTTGTAAAAAACATCGAACGCCTGCCTCAGAAGATCCATTTTCAGCGAGGCAACCTTGTCATAGTCTATGAATTCGGAACGCTTCGCGTCATTCAATTCCTTACGGAATTTCCTCGACGCGGCATGCTTTCTTATCTCCGCCGACCCTGATATCTCAGGGACCTTCCCGATGTCCAGGTAGATGAAATTCTTGTACAATCTGCTCAGAGGCGAATATGGACTGATGCCGTAGGGCTTCGAATTAGGGATGGCATGAAGCGGGTTTATCCCGATGCAATCGCATTTCAGACCCGCCCCCCAGTGAACGATATCCAGAAGGTCCGTGAAATCTCCCATCCCCCAGTTTCTCTTCGACCGGATCGAGTACAGGTTAATCGCGATCCCCCAGGCCCTGCCCGCCAGAAGATGATCAGGCATATAGCACTCATCCGGGGCAACGATAATCCTGGACCGCCTCTTGGTCGTCTGGCTCTGTTCGGGAGCCACCATGTCCGGATGACTGCATTCTACCGTGAGCGAATAATATCCTATGGATCTTCTTTTCTCATCAACCAGGAATACCTTGATGTATCTCTCGCCGTCGATCCACCTGACCTCTGAGACGGGGATTGCCGAACCCTTCACCTGCGACCGAGAGCCGCGCGACGAGCCGGATGCGCCTTTCTCCTGCCTGATAGCCCACGAAATCATCAGGTCAGCCTCCCTGCCTTCCTGTATCCGGATATAGAGAGGAATCCTCAATGGCTGCTCATTGACAGAGACGACGTGCACCGGTTCTATCAGGCCCTTCCACGGACGCGCCTGCCGTTCACTGATTTCCCTCAGGATTTCCTCTTCAGAATCAACATCGACCCTCATGGCCTTGAGAACAGCTGCCTTGGTTTCATAAGAGGCGACATGCTTGTTGCCGAAGATGTCCCAATATTCAGGAATAATGCCGCAGAGTGTGGAGAGTTCTTCAATCAATCCTTCGCTTTGCATAACAACAATTATATAACACTTCATATCCTGAGGAAACCGATATTTTTGTGCTTTTTTTCGGGGCAAAGAGGTAAAATTTCAGGATGAGAAAAGCCCGGGTCGTTCTCTCCCTTGCAGTCCTTATCCTTTTTTCTGTTGTGTCATCTTCGATCGCGGAAACACCCGGGAGGATAATCTCCCTTGCCCCGAACCTGACCGAGATCCTGTTCGAGATGGGGCTTGGCAGCAGGATCGTGGGCGTTACCCAATTCTGCGATTATCCGGCTGAAGCAAAAAAGAAACCGAAGGTTGGAGGCATGTCAAACCCTTCTCCGGAGGCGGTCGTCACATTGAAACCCGACCTCGTGCTTATGACAACGGATGGAAACCCGAAGGAATTCGGGGAGAGATTTCGCAAATTGGGAGTTAAGACATATTTGTTCAGGGCGCAGAGACTCTCCGAACTCCCGCATGAAATCAGGAAACTGGGGATGGCCCTGGATGCGAAGAGAGAGGCTGATGCGCTCGCCGGCAGGATTGAGAATACCCTGAAGAAACTGCGGGACAGAAAGATTGCAAAACCTCAGAAAGTGCTTTTCATAGTATGGCCCGAGCCGCTGATCGTCGCTGGGCCGGACACTGCTATCGATGATTCGATCAAGCTCTTCGGACACACGAATATCGCGGCCGGGACCGGCATATCTTATCCGAAGTATTCTCTTGAGGAGATAATCCGGCAGTCTCCTGATGCAATTTTTATCGGCATGGGGCATGCCGAGATAAAGGAGATCTCTCAGGGACTGCTGAGAAAGCTGGGCAATGTCCCGGCGGTAAGAAATCACAGGGTGTTCTTTCTCAGCGACAACCTTTACAGACTCGGTCCGCGAATCATCAAGGGGATTCAGGAGATGGCCGAATGTCTAAAGTAAAGATCTCCATACTCGTACTCTCATGTCTCTGCATCTTTTTTTTCTCGCTCTTCCTGACCCCAAGTGTGATGAATCCCTTCACACTGAACACCCTTGACAGAGATATCCTGGTTTCTATCAGGCTCCCCCGCCTTCTGGTAGCAGCGCTGATGGGAATCGCCCTGGGAGCCTCGGGCGCTGTTCTCCAGGGGCTTCTCAAGAATCCCCTTGCCGATCCATATATCCTCGGGATATCAAGCGGCGCTTCCCTCTCGGCGGCCATGGGCCTCGTATCCGGCATATACCTCTTCGGACAGTTCAGCATCCCTTTCACCGCCTTTGCAGGCGCGGCTGTCGCAAGCCTGATGGTCGGGGCATTCGGATGGAAGGGTGGAAGACTGCTCCCTGAAAGGCTTCTTCTTGCGGGAGTGGGAATGAGCTTCCTCTTCTATGCGGCCCTGATGCTTCTGATCAGCATCTCTACGCACGAGGGCATGAGGAGGGCTGTCCTGTGGATATTCGGAGACCTTTCCATGGCGGACTGGTCGCTGATTCCCTGGGGCGTATTGTTTATCGTTGCGGGTCTCGGGATTTCTCTTTCACGCGCCAGGGCGCTGAACGCGCTGATGCTTGGAGATGAACTGGCTCACAGTCTGGGGTTTTCAGTGCACAGGGAAAGACTTCTCCTCTTCACTTCTATCGCGCTCATGACATCGGCTTCTGTCTCGCTCGGGGGAACAATCGGCTTCATCGGACTGCTCATGCCCCATATCGTCAGGTTCATGCTGGGTTCTGACAACAGGATACTGATACCGGTATCGGCCCTGTGCGGCGGGGCATTTCTCTGTATTGCAGACACCGTCGGCAAGTCTGTTCTGTCGCCTGTCGAAATACCCTCCGGGATCGTGACAGCCATTATCGGCTCGCCATATTTTCTGTACCTTCTAAGGAAAAAGGATGTCCTTGGTCAGTAAACATACAATTCTCGAAATCGGCAACATCGTGTTCAAATACAGCGGACACATGCCTCTAATCCGTAATCTTTCCTTTTCGGTCAGCGAAGGAGAGTTCATAGGCCTTCTTGGTCCGAACGGATCCGGCAAATCAACGCTCCTCAAACTCGCGGGAGGGATACTGAAGCCTTCTGAGGGGCGGGTCCGTTTATGGGGCAAAGACCTCCAGTCGGTCCCGAACAAAGACCGCGCAAAGCTGCTCTGTTATCTGCCACAGCTTCTCGACATCGGCGTGCCTTTCAGGGTAAAGGAGATCGTTTCGATGGGATTCTATCCATACGACATATTGCCGAAGATGTCGGTGGACGAAGCGCTGGACATGGTCGGCCTAAGGGACAAGGCTGAATCCTACATTACGCATCTGAGCGGAGGCGAAAGACGTAGGGCGTTCATTGCGATGACGCTGCTGCAGGGCGCGGGTCTCCTCCTGCTTGACGAACCCCTCGCCAACCTGGATATAAAATACCAGCTGGAGATATTCCGGCTGCTCAGATACCTCAGAAAAGAGAAGAACATATCGATCATTATGGCCCTGCACGACATAAACATCGCCCTGCAGTTCGAAAAAGTGATCCTGATGAAAGACGGCGACATCCTCTGCTTCGGCAGTCCGGAAGATGTCCTGACAACCTCTCTCCTCAGAGAGGCGTTTGACGTAAATATCGAGATCAGCAAACAGGAATCCGGCGAAGCATACATAAGCTACGGCCACGACATCTGAAGATCCCTCTTTTCGGGAGCGATAATAACTGCTCATTTCCGGATGAAGAATGGTCTTTCAACCGTTATTATACGATTCCGACTAATCTATAAAATAACTGCCTTTCATATGAATCGAAAAAGCAGCCTTCAGCCGTTAAGAAGATTCTTAGTAATGGGAATTCTGATGTCACCTTCGAATAAGCATCCCTTCTGATAGGACTACGTAAAATCAGCAACTCTGATATCTGTTCAATTCCCATCTAAGCAAACACCGTGGGAGAAGATATGGGTATTCCCTTCGATTTGAATAACACGGCCATCAAAATCGCAGAGGTATCAAATTCAAGGAGAAATCTGCATTTCATGAAGGAAAGCAGCATTACGGATAAAGTCTTGATGGCGGGACGTTTGTATCACCTACTAACAAACGTTTTTGCCCATACCAAATATCTGAGGAATATTAAAAGAAATGTTTAACAATGAGTTAAGCGGCTTGACCGCTTGTACGTTTGGTTGAAAATCTCGCTCCGCCAGATTAGTCGTACGTAACTTGTCTAAGGTGTAAACGACCCCAACATTCGCTCCGTACATCATTAGTTCTTGTCTTTTTTATCAGCTTTTTCTCTAATACTAAATGCTTTTTTCAAGTGTGGTTTTAATCTCCATTCGGCTAATTCAATCAGCGTATATATAAATTGGTTCTTAACTCCGTTGTCTTTAAAACTGTCTTTTGC
>DATHCU010000310.1:0-3216 GCA_035319385.1 Thermodesulfovibrionales bacterium | reverse complement strand
GGCCTGAGAAAGACTTCTCTGGTGAGTGGCATGACATCCATGTAGCCAGGGACGGTGATTTGTGTCCCAAATGCAATTCAGCGATAAAAGTCGAGCGTGTGATAGAGATCGGAAATATCTTCAAACTGGGCAAGAAATATTCGGCTCCGCTCAAAGCATACTATCTTGATGAGAAGGGAGAGGAAAAACCGATTGTGATGGGAAGCTACGGAATCGGCCCCGCAAGGATTGCTGCCGCCGCGATCGAGCAGAACCATGATAAGGACGGCATCATCTGGCCCGCCAGCATAGCGCCATTTGATATAGAGATTCTGCCCCTGAATGTGAGCGATGCAAGGACAATGGAGATCTCGGAGGGATTCTATGCCGAGCTCACAAAGAAAGGATTTGATGTCCTTGTCGATGACCGTGACGAGAGGGCGGGGGTCAAGTTCAAGGATGCCGATCTGATCGGAGTGCCGACCCAGATCATTGTAGGCGAAAAGAACCTCAAGGAAGGGCTTGTGGAGATAAAGGACAGAAGGACGAGGGAATCTCGGAAGGTCAGGGTCGAAGAAGCAATAGAGAAGATAACGGGGTAGATTCTGTCCTGCGCCTGTTCATGCTGCATTCTGTTCTGAGACCGGGATAAGATGCCGGGCGACACCGACGCATTTCTTCTTCAATCTATTTTTCCAGCAGGTGCATAGGGCTCTATCCTGCCATGTTTGACAATCCCTATTCCCATCGGCACCTTAAGCCCACCCTCGTTGTCGACCGAGAGTTCTCCCGCCACTCCGCTGAACTTGTGATTCGTGATCAGATATGATACCGTCTCCGCATTGCCTTTTCCCTCTATCAGACCCTTCGCGAGTCCCTCCGAAAGAATTTGTGCGGCATCATAGGCAAGCGCTGAGTCAGAGTTCGGAGACTGTCCGTAGATCTTCACATACCTATCTTCAAACAGCCTTGCCTTTTCATTCTTCTTGAAAATGTACTGGGGACCAGCTACGATAATGCCTTCAGTGAATTCCACGGGAATACCGCTGGACACAAGGAATCCCCATCCTCCTACAACCTCCATCTTCCCGAGCAAGTGAGATTTCGAGAGTTCCCCAAGGATGGTCGGATACTCAACACCCGATCCCAGTATCAGCAGGCTGTCTGCGCCGGATAGCTTGAGCCTCTCAATCCTGGGGCGAAAATCTTTCTCATCAGCGTCATAGGGCTCATAGTATAGTATCCTGATACCTTCTTTCATAAAGCCGGGGATGAGGTAATTCGAAACCTGAAATGCGGTCCGCTGGCGATTCGAGAAGAATATGACTACTTTCTTTTTGTTACCCGTGAGGCTATAGTATTTCAGTAATTGTTCCGACTCGTCAGCCATGCTTTGATAAAGCCTGAAGGCATACGGAGACATTTGCTGAATAGTCGGGTCTGCGCACAACATGGCTATTGTCTTCTTGTTCTTTGTGACTAGGGGAAGCAGCGCCCTGCTTACGGAAATGCCGGACGTTATGAAGGCTGACACGCTATTGTTCCGCAACAGGTTGTTTGCCTGCTGGGTTGCTTCTACGGGGTCGTCCTTGCTGTCGACGAATATGACCTGGATCACACTCTTGTCGTTGACTCCATTCATATCTTTTACGGCAAGCTCTATTGCGTCTTTCTCTCCGGCTCCCAGAACGGCCTTGGGCCCGGTGAGGGGCAGAACCGCTGCAATGCTGATTCTCTCTTTTGCAGGGGGTTCTGCCTTGTCTCGGTCTGTGCAGCCGTTGAGAGCAATGAATAAGCAGATAGTTATGAAGCCGACAATAAAACCGATCGGTCTTCGGTCTTCAGGTGCCATTCCGGATCCTTCACTCAGGTAGTTTCTAGCTTTTCTCATCACACGCATTTGAATAATAACCAAACCAGTATATGAAATGTAAAGGATAAAATAGAAGGTTGGTTTTCGATATTGTGCAAAGCCTTTGCTGAAACTTGCGCACCGGGGGAGACTACTTCGCCATACCAGCCCCCTTATGTGCGTAACCTTCAACTTGTTGTCTTTTCGAAATGGCCGCAGACGTTTGCTTCCATTCAGAAACATGTTATCATCTGCTTGATAAAAAGTCGCATCCACAATATTATTTGTTGCATTTTGCATATGCGATTGCATAATATATCGCAATTCCTCATCGCTGTAGTGCATATTTGCGGGCGGCAAATATATCAAAAGATAATATCTTTTCCGGTCATCTTAAAAGGAGGTGCGAAACCATGGAGGGCGGGAAGAAAGTCGAAGAAATCATGGTGAGCATTTTTGACTATCCTCATATCCCCTATTGGTTTTCTTTCAGTCAGGCCATTAGGATAGCCAACGCTTCTTTCAGGAACGGCAGCAAAAAGGGCCTGGAACCGATGACCATGCTCGTGTTTGACGAGAGATACAATCTTCTGGGAACACTTTCATTGCAAGACATAATACGAGGGCTGGATCCGAAATCCTCCGGGGATCGTCCTGGTGCAAATCCCGAGCCGGACGAAGCTTCGGGCTGGGATTCTTGCCTGGCGGACGGACTGAAAGGATTCTCTATGCGGCAGGTTAGCGAGATCATGTCGAATACAAGGCACTTCTGTGAGCCTCAGGATCTGCTCTCAAAGGCGGTATACCTGATGGCCAGCAACAATCTGTCCCTGCTCCCTGTGCTGGAGAAGAAGAAGAAACTGGTGGGCCTGGTACGGATGCTTGATATTTTCGACGCCATTTCGGTAGAAGTATTGAAAAAATGAGAGCGTCTTCAGGGGCCCAAACAGAGTAATGGCTGCCTGAATAGCTGCGACACCCATTGCAATTTGCAACATTTTGGATCGAGGATTTGACCCTGCCTGCCTAAGTCCGGGCGCATCTCCGAGTTAGGTCATCTCACGGTTCATCCCGCCGCAATCGGTTCTATCTTATCCGAGGTAAACAAATCTCTCTGTAAATCTTGATATCACTGGCACTGTAACTCATTGAAAAAATGTAATTTGCTCGCGGATGCGATTTCCCGCACTGTTTTTTTTACAAAGTTTCTTTAGGTCAATTTGTTTTGGTGCAGTTCCCTGGATTGGGGATTGATCAATGCATACATCTGGTGTTCCAGGGTTAATTTTGATAATATCATAATAAGATTATTTAATTGTAATAATAATATTACGTTTAAGTAAAATAGACAAGCTGCTACATATTTGACCGGATATAAGAAAAAA
>DATHCU010000309.1:0-6216 GCA_035319385.1 Thermodesulfovibrionales bacterium | reverse complement strand
GATTCGGAATTCAGCAAGGCCGCCCTGATGGAGTCTTCATGCTGGCTGAAGAGGCATGGCGGAAAGGCCGTTCTTGTCCATTCCGTATTTTCTGATGAGGAAGAATTCGCGGACTCCCAGAATCAGAGGTCGAAACGCTTTGAACAGGGGAAGAATATTTGCTACTTTGTCAGGGATCATGCCTCTGCAGAGTTTGGGTTGAACGGCAATCTTGAGTCCATGGTCTGCGAAGGAGAGCCCCACGATGTTCTCATCAATGTGGCCACATCAAGAAATGCCGACCTTATCGCAATAGGCACACATGGAAGGAAAGGACTGAAGAAACTATTCCTGGGCAGCGTTACGGGGCGGGTGCTGGTGAGTTCACCGTGTGATGTCCTCGTGGTCAAGAAGAAGTTGGGGAGATGCACCGGCAATTTTGAATCCGTACTTCTCTCCTTTGACGGATCGGAATATGGCAGAAAGGCCCTTGATCGCGCCTGCGAACTGGCACAGCTCGAGGGATCAAGGGTAACGGCTTTCTATGTGATTCCGAGATATGAAGAAATGATAGAGTTCCTCGCGACGAGTCTGATACGTGAGAATCTTCAGCACGACGCGGAGAAGATAATGGAAAGCGCGAGGGCAATTGCGAAGGGACACGGTGTTGATATAAATACCGAAGTGGCATCCGGAGACGAGGCGGAAGAAATCGTTGCGGCCGCAAAGAGACTGAACAGCGACCTCGTAATAAGGGCAACTCATGCCTGGTCCGGAGTAGACAGGGCGATTATCGGGAGCATATCAGAGAAGGTCTTCATTAATGCTCCATGTCCCGTGCTGGTCATCAAATAGAAGGAGGCAGGAAGATGAAAGATCACAGAAAGATTCTCATTGCAATGAACGGATCAAACGATGTGCTTGTTCAGGGTCTGAAACTCATAAGCCCTGAAAAAAGCATAGTCACTGTTGTCAAGGTGACCCCCCCGTACGAAGGAGACCTCAGTCTTGTCGGCGTCGGGGATGTCGGCCGGGCCATGGACGGAGTTTCTGAGAAGACCGTTAACGAGATAAAGAATATCGCGGAGGCCGCGGGCGTTGAAGTGAAGGTTCGCATCGAGGTGGGAGAGATCGACCGTAAGATCGTGGAAGTTGCTGAAGAGGAGCACAGCGATCTCATCATAATGGGTGCGGGAAGCCAGAGCAGCCTCAAGAAACTGTTTCTCGGCAGCGTACTTGACGACGTCACCCACCAGGCGCCTTGTCCGGTGCTGGTTGTGAATTCCGAGAAACAGGCTCCGGTGAACAATTTTTATCAACTTCACGTTTACCGTGAGAACAAGGAGCGGAGAGAGCTTGCAGCGCTGAATCCCCGCTACCACTAAGAAAGGAGAAGTGCAATGTCTATCATAGCCGCATTTACAGGCACCTATTGCAGAGAAGAACCTGCGATCAGGGAGATCGTCGAGAGAACGGGCTTCAAATATCTGTCGGATACCGATATCGTCTCAAAGGCGGCCTGTCTGTCCGGTCTGAGCGAAGGCAAGATAATAAAGGCCTTTCATGCGAAGGCACCTGTTTTTAACCAGTTGACTCACGAGAAGGAACTCTCGGTAGCATATCTCAAACTCGCGCTAGCAAAAGCCCTCTCTGAGGATAAGATTCTCATACATGGATTCACAAGCCTTCTGATACCTTCTTCCATCACGGACACACTGAGGATATGCATAATCGCCGATACTAAGTCGAGGGTCTCTGCCGCGGGCGAGGCAGGCATTTCGATTAGAGACAGTCTCAGACTCCTTCGAAAGGACCTTGAAGACAGAGCGTCGTGGGTCAAAGGCATCCTCTATAAGAACGACCCGTGGGACTGTTCGCTCTTTGACATGGTTTTGCCGACTGATAAGATGTCCAGCGAGGAGATAGGAAGTCTGGTTACCGAGACACTGAAGAGGAGCATCTTCGAACGTTCCCTGGCCGGGAAGAAGGCGATCCGGGATTTTGTACTGGCTTCCAGGATCGAGGCAGCTCTGAGCCGAGAAGGACATTATTACGTTACGGCCGAAGCAGATGCGGGGACGGTGACGCTGACGGCAAATAAACATGTGCTCATGCTGAAAAAGCTTGAACGCAATCTCGGGGATGCTGCCATCAAGGTTTCGGGGGTGAAATACGTCACGACTAAGGTCGGGAAGGATTTTTTCAAAGCTGACATTATAAGCCGGTTTGATCCCGAGATGCCCGCCGGAGCGCTGCCGGTCAACGATGACAGACGGTTCGATCATGTGTTGTCCGAGAGGCTTTGCATGGAATAGATGCAGCCGCATGAAATGAGAAACAAGCCTGCCGCTTGCGGAGGCTTTTTCTACTACACCATCTTGAAAAGGGCCGGAGAAGAAGCTCAGTCTCCGGCCCTCTCCTTTTCTGACTTGTCGTTATCGAGCATCCTGACCATTCGCTCACAAACCGTGGATTCAGGTGTGCGAAAAGTATCTCTCCCGCTCTATTAGAGACCTTTGGAAATGTATTATCATAGACAATGCGGCGTGACAAAGGTTCACCATGGATGCGATAGAAAAACTGAAGGTCCTCTCGGAAGATTCACGGTATGATTTGGCCTGCGCATGCGGGACGATGAAGGATGAACACCGAAAGAGGGGGCCCGAAGGAAAATGGCTTTACCCGGTCGTTTTGCCGCAGGGAGGCTACACTGTTCTTCTTAAGACCCTGCTCTCGAATGCATGCACTAATGACTGCAGATACTGTCCGCTGCGCTCCGATACAAATGTAAGACGCTGCACCCTCCAGCCCGAAGAGGTCGCAAAGACTTTTATGGAATATCGAAGCAAAGGCAAGGTTTTCGGACTGTTTCTCAGTTCGGCGGTGATAAATAATGCTGACTATACCATGGACAAGATCAATACTGTTGCCAGGCTTCTCAGGCATAGGCATCAATTCAAGGGGTACATCCATCTGAAGATCATACCCGGTGCTTCAGATGCCGCGGTGGAAGACGCCTTGTCGCTGGCAACATCGGTATCCCTTAACATAGAAACCCCCGGGAAGAAACACTTTACTCTTCTGTCGGACAAGAAAGACTACGATAAAGACATCATCAGACCGTTGAAGCTGATGGGCAGACTGACCGGCAGAGGCATGAAGTTCTCCCGGGTGAAATGCACTACCCAGTTCATTGTCGGCGCATCAGATGAGACCGATTCGGAAATCATTAAGTACATGTTCGGCCTGTACAAACGCCTGAACTTCAAGCGTGTATACTTCTCAGCCTATCAAAAAGGACTCGGACACCCCGGGATACCGGGAGAAAGAAATCTCTCGGCGGAGCCTGATCAGCATTTTGTTCGTGAGCACAGGCTGTACCAGTCTGACTTTCTGATCCGCAACTACGGGTTCAGCAGCGAGGACATCCTGATGGATCGATCCGGAAACCTCCGGCTTGACAAAGACCCTAAACAGATATGGGCGGATACTCATCCGGAATTCTATCCTGTAAAGATCAATACATCTGACAAGGATGCATTGCTCAAGGTGCCTGGCCTCGGGCCGGAAACAGTCACCAGGATTCTCAAGATGAGGCGGGAGGGCAAGATCTTCAACCTTCGGGATATCGGATTGAAGGGCAAGAGACTCGAAAACGTCCGGAACTACGTGGTAGTGGAGTAGGATTCTCAAACGGATCCACCTGCCAGACCCGGCTGATTCCTGCCGAATGCCCGGACGCCTGTCTGCTTCCGGACCGTAAGACAAAGACACTTGTGGATTTGAAAATGGCTTAAGGTGTCTCGATCATTCCATCTTCAAGTTGAGTCGACCTGCTGATGCCCCAGACATCCTTCAAGAAAAACCTGCAACGTGGCCAGCCCTTAATCAGGAACCGACATCTCAGATACTTGATGAATAAGGGACATAGTCCGACTTCATTTCTTTGAGGCGAAAGGAATCCGAGAATGCAGAAGACGCAATTCAGAATTTGACAGATAAGTCGAAACGACCTATATTTATAATTAGTAATGGTCGTCTCAGGATGGACGACCCTGCCGGGACTGGATATGAACTTTGGTAGCAAGTGGCTGAACCCATGCGGAAACAGAAGACTGCGGCGGTTCGGCTTTTTTTTTGCCGGTGTTTCGCATTTCATCTTAAACGGGATCAGACATGCAGGGAGAAAACGATACTGACAGCCGGGACACAAATCAGATCCGCATCCTGCGTGAACGCATCGCCGAACTTGAGGCGTCTGTTGCTGAACTCGCTAAGGCGAGGAAGGAATCGGACCTAATTATTGAGCTCGTTCCGGACCTGATAGCAGTTGCTTCGACAGACGGGTACTTCAAGAGGCTGAATCCGGCCTGGGAAGAGACCCTCGGATTTACCACAGACGAACTGCTTTCCAAACCCTTCGTCAATTTTATCCATCCTGACGATGTTGAGCGGACCATGAAAGAAGTGGAGCAGCAGCTTTCGGGTGAACGCACCATCTGTTTTGAAAACAGGTATCTCTGCAGGAACGGGGAGTACAAATGGCTGGAATGGGTGGCTACGCCGGTCGTTGACAATACCTTGTTGTTCGCAACAGCGAGGGATATTACCGAACGCAAGAAGTCGGAGACCGCGTTACGGGAGGGGGAGGAGAGGTTCCGCAAGCTGTTCGACACGTCCCATGACGTTATAGTCTTCCTGGACCGGGAAGGCAACATCATGGACATAAATCACCATGGAGAAGAGTTGACCCATTACACCAGGGCTGAGCTGCTTCGCATGAATGCCTTCAGCGACCTAATCCTTCCGGAAGACCACCTTATTATGCGCAATGTTGTCAGAGATGCATTTGAGGGCAGGGAGAGCAGATATGTGGAGCGGTGGAAAGCAAGGGACGGAAAGATCATCTACTTCGACGGGCTGACCGTTCCCCAAAGATCGTCCGGTGGAGACGTATTGTCGACTTTTTGCAGCCTCCGCGACATTACCCAGCATAAGATGTCAGACGACGCCCTGAAAGCCAGCGAGGAGAGATTCCGTGCGATCAGCAGCGCGGCTGTTGATGCAGTTATTTTGACAGATAGTAACGGCAGGATCGTTTACTGGAATGCAGCCTCTGAGAGGATGTTCGGTTATCCAAGTGAAGAAGCGATAGGGCAGGATCTGCACCTTCTCCTTGCCCCCGCGAAATATCATGAAGACTTCAAAAAGGGATTCGACAGGTTCAGGCGGACGGGCCAGGGTCTGTCCATAGGAAATACGATGGAATTCACAGCTATAAGAAAAGACGGTTCGGAGTTCCCGATAGAGGTCTCCACTTCGGCAATTCTGATCGACGGGCTATGGAGTGCAGTGGGCATCGTAAGAGACGTCACTGAGCGCACGAAGGCTGAAGATGCCCTCAGGGCATCGGAAGAGGAGCTGCACTATAACTATCTCCTGCAATCCGCCGTCAATATGATCCTCAGCGAATCACTGAAAGAAGTGTCGCTCGAGACTATTCTTCAGAAGGCCTTGAACATAGTGGTCTCGATTCCGGAGTTTTCATTTGAGCCTATAGGCTGCATCCTCCTCGTCGAAGATGAACCCGGCATATTGAAGATGAAAGCGCGAAGCAACCTCGTTGAGCCGGATGCGAAGTTATGCGATGCAGTTCCTTTCGGCTGGTGCTTCTGCGGACGGGCTGCAGCCGACCGCAAGCTACTCTTTGCCGATCACATGGACACCCGCCATGAAATCTGCCATACGGCAATGCCGCAACACGGCCACTACGCGGTGCCGATCCTGTTCGGAGGGCGGACCATGGGCTTGCTGAACATTTATCTGAGGGAAGGTCATGTCAATAGCGAGAAAGAGGAGGAATTCCTGCTTACCGTTGCGAATAACCTGGCGGGCATCATAATGAGAAGGAGGGCCGAAGAGGAGAAAGAGAGACTGGGTGAGCAACTCCTCCAGGCCCAGAAGATGGAGGCAATCGGCCAGCTTGCCGGCGGGATCGCACACGATTTCAACAATATTCTCACTGCGATGATCGGATACGGACATCTCCTGAAGATAAAAATGGAGGAAGATGATCCGCTAAGAAATTATGTTGAACATATTCTCCTACTGTCGGACAGGGCGGCCAGCCTGACGCAAGGCTTGCTTGCCTTCAGCAGAAAACAGATCATGAATCCCGAAGCCGTGGATCTCAATGCGGTAATAAGAAGAGTTGAGCGCCTACTGGAGAGGATTATC
>DATHCU010000308.1:0-2275 GCA_035319385.1 Thermodesulfovibrionales bacterium | reverse complement strand
ACATCGACCACGCAATGAAATATATGAAGATGTATTCCGGCCTGATAGGCCCATACCCCTACAAACGCTTTTCGGTTGTCGAGAATTTCCTCCCGACAGGGTATTCCATGCCTACTTTTACACTGCTTGGACGTGATGTCGTGCGTCTGCCTTTCATAGCCGAGACAGCGCTCGGGCATGAAGTTCTGCATCAATGGTTTGGAAACAGTGTTTACGTGAATTACGCGAAAGGGAACTGGTCGGAAGGTCTGACAGTCTATCTTTCAGATCATCTCTACGAAGAGCAGAAAGGTACTGGCAGGCAGTACAGGAAGAATATCCTGACGGATTACGCAAGTTATGTCAGCGCTGAGAAGGATTTCCCGCTGCGGGATTTTCTGAGCAGGACGGATTTTGCCTCAAAGGCCATCGGCTACGGCAAAGGGGCGATGGTATTTCATATGTTGAAGAAACTCCTGGGAGATGAAGTGTTTTTAAAGGCTGTGCAGACCCTTGCGAAGGAAAGGAGCTTCCAGGAAACCTCGTGGGATGACGTCAGGGAGATATTTGAAAAGGCATCGGGTAAGGATCTTCGGTTCTTTTTCGGGCAGTGGCTCAACAGAAAGGGGATACCGGACGTTGTTATCAAGGACGCTGCGGTTACGGTTGTGAAGGGGGTGCCGACAGTATCGTTTGAGGTCGTGCAGAACGGAGAACCCTATTCACTGGAACTGCCGGTGAGAATAGCAACTGACAAGGGAGCACTTAACGAGGTCATACACGTCGGGAAGGCCAGGGAAAAAATCGAGCTCCCCATGGATGGTAACCCCAGCGAGATGGTTGTGGATCCGGATTACGACCTCATCAGGAGAATGACGCCTGAGGAGTTGCCGCCTGTCATATCCAGACTGCTCGGCGATGACAAGAGGATGATCGTAATTCCCGACGAGCGTAAAGAGCCGTATGGTAATCTCATAGGCCTGTTCAAGGCCGAGGGTTTTTCCGTAAAGGATGAAGTTGACATAACCGATGAGGACATAAGGGGATCTTCCCTGGTAATCCTCGGGTTTGACAGTGCGGTCCTGAAGAGAATCTTCGGCAGGATAGAGGACCCGGGACCCGGATTCTCTATCAACGTGAGGAGAAATCCGTTGAACTCTTCAAAGGTCGTAGCCGTTGCATACGCTTCATCCAGGGAAGAAATCGATACGGTAGGCAGGAAGATCTTTCACTATGGAAAGTACTCCTCTCTGAAGTTCGAAAAGGGAAGGAACACTGAGAAAAAGATCAGGGAGACTGAGCAGGGGATGAGGTTTGTACTTGACGGTTCTGTAAGGGGTATTCAGCCGCAGCAGACCCTGCACCTCGATGAGATAATAAAGAGGATATATCAAAAACCTGTCATCTATATCGGGGAGAGGCACGGCAATTACGAAGACCACAGGATCGAACTCAAGGTCATCATGGAACTCTACAAGCAGGGCAGAAAGTTCGCGATCGGCATGGAGATGTTTCAGCGTCCTTTTCAGAAGGCTATCAATGACTACCTCTCGGGCGAGACGGATGAAAGACAGTTTCTAAAATCGACGGAATACTTCAGGAGATGGCAATTTGACTATAATCTCTACCGGGAGATTATAGAGTTTGCAAAGGCCAAGAAGATACCTGTTGTCGCTCTGAACCAATGGGCGGAGATCACACGTAAGGTTGCAAAGGAGGGCCTCGACAGCCTTGACTACCTGGAGAAACGGGAGATTCCCGAAGGGATGGACATGACTGATGAGGATTACAGAAACTTTCTAAGCCTTGTATTCAAATCGCACGCAAGTCGAGACAACGGGAACTTCGAATTCTTTTATCAGTCACAGATCCTCTGGGATGAAACGATGGCCCAGACCGCTGACGCATACCTGAAGAAGAACCCGGACTATCAGATGGTCGTGCTGGCAGGCGCCGGCCATATCATGCACGGCTACGGAATTCCCAAGCGCTTGTGGAGACTGAATGCAAAACCGTACGTGACTCTCTTGCCCGCATCTCAGACGCCCGAGAAAGACATTGCCGACTACGTGCTTTTTCCTGAGCCTATGCGGCCGCCTGCCACCCTGAAGCTTGGAGTCGTCCTGAAAGAGACGGAAGGAGGGCTGAGAATTGATGAGATCGTCCAGGGAAGCAAGCTCAGGAATGCCGGTGTGAAGAAGGACGACATCCTGGTCTCTCTTGACGACTGGAAGGTCGAAAGCATCGAGGACGTCAGGATCTTCATGTTTGACAGAAGAGAAGGTGATACAGTCAG
>DATHCU010000307.1:0-2120 GCA_035319385.1 Thermodesulfovibrionales bacterium | reverse complement strand
ACCGGCGGGAATGGGAGCCTCTTTGCGGGTTCCCTTAGAATGAAATGCGATTTTCTTCCTAACCTGACTCTTGAAGGACTCAGGATAATCCACATGAGGAACAGGGATGCATGAACTGAGGAAAGACATTCTTCTTGGAAGATGGGTTGCCGTGCTTTCGGATTCCCGGTCTCCGTCGGATTATGAACTGCCTTCGGATGGAGAAGAGAAAGAACTGAACTGCGTCCTTTGTCCAGGCAGGGAGGATGAGACTCCCAGGGAGATAACATCCATAAGAAAGCCCGGAACCTCCGCCAACTCGCCCGGATGGTGGGTCCGGACGCTGCCGAGTTTCAGGCCGATCTTTCAGGTGGAAGGAGACCTGGGCAGAAGAGGAGTCGGCATCTTTGACAAGATGAACAGCATCGGAGCCAACGAGATAATTGTGGAATCTCCCGAGCATAATATTCGACCGGAAGACATGGGGCTTGAGCAGATGATAAGGGTCATATCCATGTACAAGTCGCGGCTCGGGGACCTCGAAAGGGATTCGAGGCTGAGATATATTCTCATTTACAAAGACTCTGGCAAGGCGGCCGGCCAGATATTTTCTCATCCCGTGTCTCACATAATGGCCACACCAGTGCTGCCGAAGGTTGTCAAGGATGAACTTGACAGCGCGAAGCAGTATTTCGCCTATAAGGAGAGGTGCATATTCTGCGATATTATCAGGGAGGAACTCGGTACAGGGGAAAGGGTCATTTTTGAGACAAAGAGTTTTCTGGCCTTCTGTCCTTATGCAGCGCAGTTTCCTTTTGAATCGTGGATAATCCCGAAGCGGCACACATGCTCCTTTCAGGATATCTCCGAGGAGGAGATAGGTGACATGGGGATGATGGTTATGACGATATTGAAGAAAATGAGGCAGGTCCTGCATGACGCGCCTTTCAATTATTTCATTCATACGGCCCCCAATATGGTGCCGAGGAAAAACCACTGGCATACGCTCGGGGAAGACTATCATTGGCATATGGAAATCATTCCAAGAATCGTAAGGACGAGCGGGTTTGAATGGGGTTCAGGATTCTATATCCTTCCCACATCGCCTGAGAACGCAGCAAAATATCTAAGGGAGGTTTGATAATGGAAATTAAAAGCATCATTTTCCCGACAGATTTTTCAGAGGGATCCGCACAGGCTTTGAAGTATGCAGTAGATTTTACCCAGAAATATGGCGCCAAGCTTTATGTCCTTCATGTTATCTATGACGTTGCAAAGGCCTCGGGCTGGTACGTGCCTCACGTATCGATGGATGCTCTCTACAAAGACATCCAGGAGGGAGCCAAGAAGGAGCTTGACAACTTCGGCGTCAAGGAACTCGAAGGGATCAAGAACATAGAGCGTATTGTCGAGACGGGAGTGCCCTATCAGGAAATAATGAGCTTCGCCACCAAGATCAAGGCGGACCTTATTATCATCGGGACCCACGGCAGGACCGGTATAGACAGGATCCTTTTCGGAAGCACTGCCGCCCAGGTCGTCCGGAATGCTCCGTGTCCGGTACTGACAGTAAGAATACCGAAATACTAGCGATTCCGGACCATCATTATTCCGGATCCGCTGTCCTGATTTTGAGATAGATGCAGCCACTCTTTCCTCTCCCCTGGATATGCAGTCGGGGGAGGGAGAAGAGTGGTGGCACACGCCCTTTTTGACCGATGAGACTTGACACAAACGTCCTTGTAATCGGCGGAGGACCTGCGGGAGCAACTGCAGCCAGGGTCCTCTCGGATAACGGCCTCGACGTTATCCTCCTCGAAAGAAACCTCGCATTTGCCAAGCCCTGCGGCGGCGGTCTCTCGATGACTGCGTTTGAAGAGTTCGGGATTCCCAGGCATCTGATACAAGAAGAAGTTCATACCATCAGGCTTGTCTCTCCCTCGGGTGAGAAGGTCGACATAGGATTGGGCCGCAGTCCTCTTACTGTTATTGATCGCAGGGTGTTTGACCCGGAATTGCGGAGACTGGCTGAAGAGAGAGGAGCGAGGATAGTCGAAGGAGAGTTTCTCGATGTCTCCGGCGGTGTGAAGTGCGTCGTTGAGATGACGGACGGCAGGGAAAGACACGAAATATCCTGTTCG
>DATHCU010000306.1:0-3532 GCA_035319385.1 Thermodesulfovibrionales bacterium | reverse complement strand
CGGCACCACTTTATCGTCGCTCATCCGCTGCTCCTCTGTTTATCTGCTCTACCTGCCGGTAAGCATTCTGGTAATAAATTTCGATGTGTTCTCGACAATATACATTGCCTTCGCATAGTTCATACGGGTCGGGCCTATGATGCCGACAACCCCCACCTGCTGATTTCCCTCTCTGCAAGGAGAGACTATCAGACTGAAGTCCTGCATGCCTTGCGTGGAATTCTCGGAGCCTATTACCACCTGGATGCCCTCGGAATCCGATAGTCTGTCGAGCAGTTTGATCATGACATGCTTATCTTCGATAGCCCTTGAGAGTTCCCGTATCTTCTTCAGATCGGCGAAATCCGGAAGGTCCAGAACCTCTGAAAGCCCCGACACGAAGAGCTCATTGAACGGGAAGTAGAGAGCCTCTTTGCATATTGCCATCGCCTTGGATATGAGGTTATCGCACTTGACTTTTTCCCTCGACATCTCCCTCAGCAATCTGATCCTGATCTCATCAAAAGTTGATCCCGAAAATTCAGAGTTCAGGTACTGGGCAATCCTGTTGAGGTCTTTCTGAGAGATGTCCGGATCAACGGACACAACCTTGTTCCTTATTACTCCCTCATCAGACAAGAGTACGACGGCCACCTTAGCCGCATGGTACTTGAGGAGGCTGATCCGGCTCAGAGTGGACATGTCATGAGCAGGAGACATCGCAACCCCCAGGTAATGAGACAGAACGGACAGGCTCTTCGTCGTCTCGCTCAGCAGCAAATCTATATTGTTCTTAAGTATCTCCAGCCTGCGGTACAGTCCCTGGAGAATCTCGATCTCGATATTGGAATACGAGTCCCCTTCGGCGGTTATGGAATCTACATAAAATCTGTAGCCAAGGTCCGTAGGAACGCGTCCGGCGGATGTATGAGGTTGCGTCAGAAAACCCATATCCTCCAGATCGGACATTATATTCCTGATCGTGGCAGGGGAAAGACCAAACGAATACCTTTTGGAGACTATCCTCGATCCCACGGGATCCGGATAATTGATATAGCTCTGGATCACCGCGTAGAGGACTTTTCTTGTTCTTTCGTTTAAATTTTGCAAGGTTAGCACTCTCAATGCTTAAGTGCTAATACTTTAACAAGAGGAGGCCGGATGTGTCAAGCGGTCATCCTTTTGCAGGATCCGAGACAGGGAAAGAGACAAATCATTCCGAGTAACACATTGATTTCATTTAAAACTTAACCAGCAGTGAAGAATTTGAACCGAATGACCAACAAGCGGACAGGCGATCACGTATTGGAGAGCCTTGCGAATTCCTCCATGCTCAATGTCTCCGGTCTCCTATCCGGGTCTATCCCGGCCTTTGAAAGCCATTCCTTCACATCCTCTCTCACAACCTTGAGAGAGTTCGAAAGCATCTTCCTCCTCTGAGAAAAGGCCGTCCTGATGATTCTGAAGAAGAACTTCTCGTCCTCAACATCCACGGGGGGCCTTTCGAGTATTTCGCAGTGTATCACAGCAGAGTCCACTTTTGGTACAGGCCTGAAGGCCTCTTTCGGGACGATGAATTCCAGAGTCGGCTCGGTGTAGTACCTGACCATGATCGACAGCACGCCGTAGTCCTTTCCGCCGGGAACCGCAACTATTCTCTCGGCCACCTCCTTCTGGATCGTCAGGGTCATGGATTTCAGCATTCTTGCGGAGTGCGGCCGACCTTCACCTAAGACATGAGACTGATGTCTCTCTTCAGCATTGCCCAATACCGGCTTCAGCGGCATCTCCAGCAGCCTGAAGATCACAGGCGTAGTGATGTAATAAGGTATGTTCGCAACGACTTTGAACTCCGGAAGTCCCTCATATTGATATTGCAGGGCATCACCGTGGATCAGTTCTATGTTTTTGCGCGCAGAGAGATCATCAGCGAGTCTGTTATACAAATGCTCGTCAAGCTCTATAGCGATCAACTTCCTCACTTTTTCCGCAATCATTCTCGTCATGCTCCCGGGTCCGGGACCTATCTCGACCACAAGGTCATCAGGCTCGAGACGAGCGGACTCGATGATCCTCTGAAGGATCTTCGGGTTGCTCAGAAAATGTTGCCCAAGGCGTCTCCTACTCATTTTTCACCGATTGCTCATCTGCAAATGACAAGCCGCTCCTGACATTCGGTCCGCCTCCGCTCACAAACCACAGGATGGACAGTCCTATGAGAAAGAAGCAGGCTACTGAAAGAATGGCGGGCCTCTGGCTCCCGAATGTGGTAGACATATAGCCGAAGACCAGCGGTCCGAGGACCGCCGAAGATTTCCCCACGAGAGAATAAACCCCGAAGTACTGGGCTTCAGAGCCCTGGGGGATGAACTGGGCATAGAAGGCGCGTGAAGCGGCCTGCACGGTTCCTAGTCCCAGTCCTGCGATCACCGCCAATCCCAAGAAATGTGTCTTTGTTTGGACGAAGAAGGCGATAATCGAAACGCACGTCCACATGATCAAGGACAATACAACCACCTTCTTGGGACCCCAATAGTCAATGGGTTTCGCCATAGCCAGGGAACCGAGCAACGCAGTCGTCTGAACAATAAGATACAGGATTATCAATTCCTGCGGGGAGAATCCAAGTGTCGTGGCCGCAAAGATGCTCGAAAATACAATTACGGTATTAACTCCGTCCTCATATAGGAGATACGAAAAAAGGAAATTTCTGGCGGCGCTACGCCCCCAGATCTTCTTCAGTGTTCCCATCGTGTATTGAAATCCACGTTTGCCTGAAGTTATGATCGAACCCGCTTTTACATCCCTCGGCAGGAACATGAAAGCAGGCATCGAAAAAAACGCAAAGAAGCCGGCGACCATAATCCAAGCGCCGGAATAGTGGCCCGTCTTCACCAGGGGAAGAGCTAGCAGCAGCGATGCGATGGACCCTGCATAGCCGACCATGAAGCCCCAAGCGGAAACCCTTCCCTGATACTCCTTGGGAGCTATCCTGGGCAGATACGAGTTGTAGAAAACGAGTCCGCCCTCCATGCCGAGATTTGCGATCGAAGCAAGAACAAATCCCTCCAGAACCATACCCTTTCGCAGGACGGAAAAACTTGCCACCGCAACGACGCTCATTGCAGTATAAAGAAAAAGGAACTTCTTCCTGCGACCCCCGAAATCCGCGATCCCACCCAGCAGGGGAGAGCTGACCGCCACCAAAGCCATGCTCAGCGAAATGGCCCTCCCCCACCATAGATCGCCAAGTCCCTCGTGATTGCCGACGATGGCATTGGCATAAAACACAGGGAAGACTACGGCAGCGATCACCGCAGAGTAGCTCGAGTTTGCGAAATCAAAGAGAGTCCAGCTTACAATATGTCTCTTGTTAAGCCCCATAGTTTGATCTTAATGATAACATGTTACATCTCTTTGATATAATTGAAAGCATGCGGATAGTTATATGCGGCGGGGGTGGTTTCATCGGGCAGAATCTTGTCCGTCATATGCTGGATTGCGGACATCAGGTAGTCGTGCTTGACAGGAACGGGTCCGCGATATCGTCTCC
>DATHCU010000305.1:0-6077 GCA_035319385.1 Thermodesulfovibrionales bacterium | reverse complement strand
TCTTTCGGATCAAGTTCTTTAGCCTCAAGAAACTGACCTTCAGCCTTCGTCTCACGCTTCTCCTCGTAATAGGCTTTTCCAAGATAGCTCCGAACAAGTGAGTTGCCGGGGTCAAGGCTGACAGCTATTTCGATCTCCCCTCTGCCTTCAGCCAACTTCCCTTCACGAATTAATGCGAGACCCATGCCCAGGCGAGGCAACGGGTCTGCCTGATCCAACTCAATAGCTTTATTAAAGGCGTTCACTGCCTCCGCTGTCTTGACACGCGCGAGATACGCAAATCCCATGACAGTCCGGGTCCTCGCCAGGTCCGGATCCAGCGACTCTGCCTTTTCCGCCGCCTTCGAAGATTCACAGAGTTCTCCGAATGAAAGATACAGCTCAGAGAGCCTCGCCCAGGCCAGCGCATTTTCAGGCTCAATATCTACAGCGTCCTTCAGACTCTTCAAGGCCCCCTTCAAATCAAAGTTTGCCTGCCGCGCATATGAAAGCGCGATATAAGCCGCGGCAGACTTAGGATCTGACCGGACAGCCTTGTCCCCAAGAATCAGTGCCTCTTCCTTGTTGTTCTGAGCTACCGCGATTATTGTCTGCAGTGACATGGCGCGGCCGTCTGAAGGAGAAACCTTCAACGCACTATCAATCTCCGTCCTTGCCTCATCAATACGCCCCACTCTGAGAAGAGACATCGCGGTGCAAGTGTGAAAACGCGCATCGTCGGCCTTCTTTGACAGGTCCGGGGAACCGCAATTGAATACGGCAGGATAATAGAGCGTCCACTGCACGGCATCACGAGGTCTCGCCACGAACTGCAACTCAGGGGCATTTCCTCTTACAGCTACTGCCGACTGGCCCCTGTTAAGCACAAGACTGCCGTAACCGTTTGATGCCAATATCTGTCCTTCAAACAGCGAAATAAATGTCCTATCCGTGTCCACCCTGACCAGAAATTCCGTGCCCTCGACCGTCGCGTTAACAAAAGGCGTGGATGTTCTCAGGCTCTGCCGGAAACGGCTGAAGAAATGCACCATCCCTTTTACGATATCGACCAATGAGCTTTTCCCCTGATTGAATCCTCTCAGACTGACGGTGGTGTTCTGGTCGATTCTCAGGGTCTGCTGGCTGGTCAACATAATATCGGCGCGGCTCTTTTCGAGGACCCGGATTACATCGCCGTCGCAGAAAGTGCTGTTTAACCTCACCGGCAGCCATGTGCCGTTGTCGGCCCTTTTGACCTCCACGTTCCCCTGCACTGAAACAGCCTTTGCGAACCAGGGGTCGCACTCTTCGGAAAAGACCGGCTGTTTTAGAAATAAGACTAAAATAATACATACTGCAAAGACCAGACTGAAACGTAACCGCTTTATCATCGTTCCCCTCCAGAACGTTTTCGGAATTTCCCGCAGTTTATGATTGCCCCAATGGTTAGGCAAATAGTATTACTTTATCGTAAAGTCACATAAGTTAAAAGTGCCATTGTGCTTATACTGGGATGGGAGCGGAAGTCTGTATCGACTTTCATTCGCCTGCCCCATCGAAAATTCATATTTCCTTCTCGACATGTATCTCCCCATTCCATGAATCCGGTGGAGGGTTTTTTTCATATGTTTCACAGAGTTTTGCATAGAAAGCTGAAGGTTCATCATCACCGGTGGTCTTTATATACTCCCGGAAGATCTCATGTCCCTTGCTCCATTGCCGGGCCTTAAAGAGGGCGAGTGCTTCTGAGAACGATTCACATGCCCTCTTCTGTCCATCTGTTGCTTCCTCGATCGCACATATGATTTCATGAATAACTATAGGTTTTGATTTGCCCGCCAGGAGAAAGGTGCCGAGGTTGCGGGTCTGAAAAAGGCTGAGTTTGCTTATGACGTCTTCAGAAACCAATATCCGCGTCCCGAGGAATCTGTGGAGTCCTTCGATCCGTGTCGCGGTATTCACAATATCGCCGATGGGACGATATTCATAGTGGTCCATGGCGCCGACATTGCCCATGAACAGGCGTCCGGAATGAATGCATATCCTCGTAGGCAATGTCATTGTTTCGGATGACCGATTCATGCCGCGAATCGCCTTATCAATATCGAGAGCAGCCAGACAGGCCATCGCCTCTATTGTTGCATCGGGCTTTGACGAAACCCACAGTGCCATCATCGAATCCCCGATAACATTCGATACAATTCCCCCGCGTTTCTTCACCGGTTCGAAGAGGGTCGCGTAATACCTGTTCATGAAATCCCCGAGTTCCTCCGGTTCCATCTGTTCCGCCATCTTCGTGTATTGTTTCGCGTCGGTGTACAGACATATCCCATAGACAGTCTGGCCGCCGGCTCTGACATCTCCGAGATTTCTGATAAGGCGCTCAATCACGCTGTCGGGAAGGTAATACTCAAATGCCTTTCTGATGCTCCTGCGTTCCCTGTTCGATTCCACATACTTCCAGAGAACAGCGCCAAAATAGACGGGTACGGTCTGAAAGAACAATGGGATTACAATGGGATACCATACCCCCGAGGTCCTAAACTGATATTCGGCAAAAGAGAGATAAATGATACCGAGTCCTGATACTGCCAAAGCAGAGTACAGGGCGGGAAGCATAAAGCAGAGAGTGCCTATAAGCATTCCCCACAAGAAGAGCATTATCATCTGCTCTACGAACGGCATTGGATTCACGGGTCTGTTCTCAAGAATATTGGCGAAGGCAGTCGCGGCTATTTCAACGCCGCTTATGTCAATACCGCTCGGGCCTGAAAAAACCGTGTTAAACCCGTCTTTCTGTTCGGGCCTGAAAAGTTCGGAAAGCCCTATGAACACGGCCTTGCCACTGATGTCTTGAGGAAGTGAGTGCAAAGCCTCATAGTACGAAATGGTCCTGATACTGCCCGGGGGCCCGTAGAAATTGAGATACGGACTGTTCGCTCCATGATATAGTCGAACGAGTCCAAGGAGCATGCGCCTTTTTTCAGGCCCTAAAGCAATATCATTGGTATGCTCAATCTCGTAGACCAGCTTATCTGCAAGGGCAGCATCGTTTTCCAGCATATCCCTTAAAGTCTGCACGACTCTCTCTACACTTCTTTCTTCAACAATCGTATTTCTGTCAGGCGGCAGTCTAAGAGCGTACCGTGGGCCCGCCTTCTTTAATAGACGTATGAGTTCATCATAAACCTGCAGCGAATAAATCTGGAATGCGACAACAGGCATCGTGGGAATGTCTCCGGCATCCTTCTTGAATGTCCAGTATTGGCTCAGTTTGACGGGTACTTTAGGCAAAGGGAAAGACGCTGTGGCAGATGCCGCTTTTCCAAGGATAGGTATAGGGTGCACATATTTTATCAGAGTAATCTCCCCTGCATCAGCTTTCGAACGGTCGGACACAAAGACCTTATCGCTTTTGAGACATCTGCACAGAACGACATTCTGAGCCTTTCTTATCGCTTCTGAGAATGCCTTGTCTTCATTTGGAAAATGGTTCTCGTCAAAGATAATGTCGAATGCTATCACCGAAGCGCCATGTTCCACAAGCATTGAGATAAGTCGGGTATGGAGGATGCGCGACCACTTTCTCGGGTCTTCGGGAAAATTGAACGCATCAGCAGATGTTCTGTCCATGCTGATGATTAGCACATCTGAAGGAGGGTGCCGGGTACCCCGCAACTTGAACAGGATGTGCAGACCCAGATATTCTTCAAGATCACCGACAAAATGAACAAAACTCAACAAGACGCCCGCGATCCCTATCACGAGCCCTAAGACTGCCGGTTTTCTCAATCGCGACATCATATATTGTCTTTTCGCAGCCTAGACAACCTTGGTCATCCTGACTGATGAATAACCCGTGTGAATGTTACTGGTCAGGGGCGAAGGCTGTCTGCCAAGCACGGCCGAAAGGATCTTGCAGCACCGGCTGTATGTCTCTCTCGCCTGACCTGAACGTCCCAGTTTGTGATAGCAGATAATCAGCCGTTGATAGAACTCCTCCGTCAAGTCATCTACGTCAAGCCCCTTCTCGTAGAATTGAATAGCGCGTTCCCATTGATCTTTTCGTTCAAGACACAGCCCGACGTCTATTACAAAACGCACGAACTTGCTCTTCAGTCGTTCCCTCTTTGCCGCAACCCATTGCTGCTCAACTTCGTCGCTGAGGAAATGTCCCCTATAGAGTCTCATCGCCCTTTCCGATATCTCACTCATTTCTTCTTTCGCGGCACCTGTTCCCAGGGCATCGCTTTCTATAATTTTCTCTACCTGCGCGACATAGTAGTCAAAAGCAAAAGAGTCCACCCAGAAGACCTGGGGGTCAAGAGTCAACTTTCCACCCCGAAGCAAAATTGCCTTATCGCCACCGGTCAATCTCCTTAACCTGGCGAGAGTCGTCTTAAAAGCAGCGTGCCCTGCGTCACCCTCTGCATCAGGCCACAGGACATCGGTCAGTTGTTCTTCGGATATATCCTTTCCACCAAGAGCTATCATGGCCTTAAGCATATGTAAAGGTCTTTTCTGGATTTTGCCCGAGACAGCAACGGGCTTTTCATTCAGCAAAATTTGAAACTTCCCAAGTGAATAGATCTTTATGTGATACGGCCACGCCTCGCTTCTGAAGGATGGCCCCGGAACCAAATTGTTCTTCCGAATAAGATCCTTTGCATATTGCTCTTCAATCCCCGACTCGAGAGCCTTTTCCATAAGATACTCCAACATGCCGGGCTTCCTCATGTACAGGCTTACATAGCCACGACTTGTCCCCAGTTGCATTCCTCTGCTCAGAAGTTCTCTCGCCTCGCTGGCATATCCATTGAGAAAAGAGAAGTACGCCTCAGTAAGCAGACACAGAAACTGTGTGAATTCATTACGACTCTCCTCGCCGATGCAGCGTGCTTTTTCCAGCGACAGAGAAGCACCCTCACGATCACCTTTGGCATTAATAATGAGGGCTCTGAGCAACAAGGCCATGGATATGGTCCAGGGGTTTCCTACATCTTCGCTGAGTCTCAGGCACCAATCGGAATGAAATACGGCTGCCGGGATATCATCGCAATACAGAGCGTTCCATGATGCTGCGTAATGGTAAAAACCCGCTTCCCATGGTTTAGCCGAAACCAGGGAATAGGACATCTCTTGCAGATATCTTCGGGTCAGATTAGGTTTGGAGGCCTTAATAGACAGCAGGACACCCTGCCCCATAAGCATATAGTCCATAAGATGTATACCTTTGGAAGCTGACAGATCGAGACCTCTGCAGACCGCCTGAAGACCTTGATCGCACCGCAATGTAATATTGCAGTAGGCAGCCTCAATCCAGCTCTTGATGATTGATATCAAAGGCGAAACAGATTGATGTTTCCCAAGAGTATCAAGCATCTCAAGTACGGCCTCCAGTTTTTGCAGTTCGATTCCGCTGTAAAAGTAGCAAGCGAGATTCATAAGAATGCCGGCCTTCAGCCTCGCGTCCGCATTTTTCGCCGCAATTGTGGAAGCCTCATCAGCCCAGTATTCCTTGTTAACCATAGATGGTCTCCTGAGTGAAAGTGCCCTCATCATGCTGCAGATGACATGCGCTTCAATCTCCTCTGAAGGAAATCCCTTGAATTCTTTTAAGAGATCGTCAAGGACCGAAAACCATCCATCAAGAGGTTTCAGACCTTCATGGCCAAAGAGGACGGATTCCACAATGCCCGCCCACGCCAGAAACAGACCGGCGGCATCGTCCACTTCCCTGAATCTACTAAAGCCCTTTTCGAAATATGTCTTGCTCCTGTCCGGACTGAACGGCTGCAGGCAAACGCCATACCAATAAAGGATCCAGGGGTTTCGACTGCTGACATGTTCTGGTATCTTGCTAAGCCACGCCTCAAGAGTTGCATATCTCCCCTGACCTATCAGTTCATGTGCATGCCTTTTAACCAGGCCCGTCATGCTGTCCCATGAACCCGCTTCGAGGTAGAGTTCCGCTGCATCTTCCAGATGCCCATATTCCTCCAGCAGACCTCCTGCAGTTGCCCGTATTCTGTTTATCTCGTCTCCTGAAATCTGGACCTTAGCACGCGCCATCAGGAATTCTCTGAATAAAGGGTGGT
>DATHCU010000304.1:0-2732 GCA_035319385.1 Thermodesulfovibrionales bacterium | reverse complement strand
CAGGTGATGCTGGCCTATCTTCTCATCATACAGAAGGTCGAACCGGTCATGCTTATCGTCCCGTTGATCACCCTTGTCGGTACATTGACCGGCGCCGTCAACGGTCTCGTTGCGGCAGCGGTCGTCAGGAGCCTGAAAAAGGATATAATAGAACAGGCGCCGTCATAATATTGATTTGTGTACTCTCTGTGAAAGTAGCCAGATTATACAGTTACGATGATATAAGAATTGAAGACGTCCCGATCCCTCCGATTGGGCCCCGCGATGCATTGCTCAGGACCAGAGCGTGCGGCATATGCTCCGGAGACGTGATGCCCTGGTACATAGAGAAGAAGGCCCCGTTGGTCCTTGGGCATGAGCCGGCTGGCGAGATCATTAAGGTCGGCGCGGAAGTGACTTCCTTCAGAGCAGGGGACAAGGTTTTCACACATCATCACGCCCCCTGCTTCAAGTGCAGGTATTGCAATAAAGGAGACTATGTCCAGTGCGACACGTGGAAAGGCACGAGGCTTGACCCCGGAGGCATTTCCGAATACATAGTTATTCCTGAAATCAATCTTGAAAACGATACTTTGAATCTCGCCGGTAGTCTGAGTTTCGAAGACGGCACACTCGTCGAACCCACAGCCTGTGTTGTCAAGTCTCTCAGGAGAGGCAAAGTCAGGAAAGGCGACATTGTTCTGGTAATAGGACTCGGCGTGATGGGGCAACTGCATGTCCTTCTTTCGAAGAAATATGGGGCAGAAAAGGTAATAGGTGTTGACAGAGTCCGGTTCAGACTTCAGAAGGCCAAAGAATTGGGAGCCGACTGGGTCATCGATATCTCGCAAGAAGGGCTTATCGATTCCCTGAGGAAACTCACCGGCGGATACATGCCTGACGTCGTAATTGTGGGACCCAATAGCGCCGAGGCAATGGCACAGGGCATAGCTGCAGCGGGCCCGGGCGGCAGAGTTCTTCTATTTACGCCGGCCAAACCCGGCGAGCAACTCCTCATAACCCCAAATGATCTCTATTTTAGGGATATCAGCATTGTGACCAGCTATTCGTGCGGACCCACGGACACTGCTGATGCTCTTGCTCTCATAGAAGAAGGAGTTGTCAGCGCCGAGAAACTCGTTACCCACAGGTTTCCTATAGAGCAGACCGCCGAGGCCTTCAGGCTGACCGCGGAGGCCGGGGATTCCTTGAAAAGCATTATTGTCTTTTGATGGTGAGGAGAACCAAATGAAAGAGGAACATCTCCACTGCGATTTCATCTTCGGTAATGATCCGGAACAAAGATTGGGGAACAAGACGAGACTCTGCAAACACGACGGTCGCTTCAGATGGAGCGGGGTGAAGCGTGAAGAATACAAATCTTCAGGCAATGACTGGGCCGGTATTGTAAGACAGACTCTGATCGGCAATTCGGGAGAGAGTGCCAGATTCCACCTGAGATATTTCGAGATCGAACCGGGCGGTCGAAGCAGCTTTGAGATGCATCGGCACGAGCATGTCGTCGTCGTAATTAGAGGCAAAGGTATCTGTGTCGCCGGCAAGAAAAAGCTGCGAATGAAATTCCTTGACACGCTCTACATCGAACCGGAAATGCCTCATCAGCTGCAGAATCCTTATGATGAACCCTTCGGTTTTTTCTGCATCGTTAATGCCAGGAGGGACAAACCAAAGCTCCTTTCACAAAGGGATTAACGCTCTCTCTACACTTCAAACCTCTCATGCCGAGATGCACTTCCGGACATTTTTCCATCCTCCGGGGAAATCTGCCCCAAAAGACTCCGGGCATCTACCTGGATAATTTCGGAAGATCAATATGTTAGATATGGCATCCAATTTGCTCTTGTCGGGACGAAACCATCTGAGAATAAGGAGAGGTCCTTATGAACAATCATCTCTTTTTCAGAAACTGCTATTTTGCGGCCCGCACTGCCTCCGGTCCGGATCATCTCCGTTGTCCTGCATTTGCTGCACATGACCGGGACAATTCCTCAAGTGAAGGGACCGGAATCACTCCCGCGGATGCTCATTTTCACAATCGATCCGGACAAACCAAATGTCTGCAAATGCGCTGAGAGACAACATACAGGAAATTCTATCGCCCGCGGGCATTACGATTAACGGATCGAATCCATGGGACATCCGAATCAACGACAACAGATTTTACCAGCGCGTCCTCAGAGACGGCAGCCTCGGACTCGGAGAGTCATATATGGATGGATGGTGGGACTCCCAGCGACTCGATGACTTCTTCGCCAGAATCCTACCGACCGATCCTGAGGAGAAGATGAGGAAGAGATGGGGTCTCCTTATCAGAATCTTTGGCGATGCTATTCTACATCCAGGCAGAAAATCAAGGGCGTTTCAGATAGGAGAAAGGCACTACGACAAGGGGAATGAGTTGTTCCGGGCTATGCTCGACAAAAGAATGGTATACAGCTGCGCCTATTGGAAAGACGCCGCAGACCTGGACGCCGCACAAGAGGCCAAGCTGGATCTGATATGCAGGAAGATCAACCTCAGAGCCGGAGATAGGGTAATGGATGTGGGGTGCGGCTGGGGAGGTCTTGTGAAGTACGCTGCCGAGAAATACGGAGCCAAAGCCCTCGGGATAACCGTCTCGAAAGAACAGGCGGCCCTCGGCGGGGAACTATGCAAGGGATTGCCCGTAGAGGTCAGGCTTCTGGATTATAGGGACATAAATGAGAAGTTTGACCACATCTTCTCCGTGGGCA
>DATHCU010000303.1:0-3807 GCA_035319385.1 Thermodesulfovibrionales bacterium | reverse complement strand
ACTATCTGGCTGTTGCGACCCTGGGCTTTGGTGAAATCATTTACGTGATATTGAATGAATGGGGCCTCGGTGGTCCTTCAGGCTTTGGTGACATCCCGCACTTCGGCTTTATGGGGTACACGATAGATTCTACAACAGGCTATTTCTACCTAGTCTGGAGTTTTGTCGCTGTGGTGATGTTCTTCTCCATGAATATTATTTATTCGCGGACCGGCAGGGCATTGCGGGCGATGCATGACAGCGAGTTGGCTTGCAAGGCGATGGGGCTTAACGTGACGGCTCTCAAGATAAGGGTCTTTATCCTCAGTGCGGTCTATGCTTCTCTAGCTGGGAGTCTTTATGCCCACTACATGACTTTCATAAGTCCCAGCAGTTTTTCGCTGTTTTACTCAATATTGCTTCTAACGATGGTAATTGTGGGAGGTATCACTAACCTGTGGGGCGCAATCGTAGGGGCAGTCGTAATCACGATTTTGCCGGAGTTGCTGAGGAGATTTGAAGAATTGGATGTCCTTGTTTATGGGTTAATATTGACCCTGTCGCTCATGTTTTTCAGAAAGGGTCTGGTCCCGATCCTGATAGAAAAGATGCACAAATTGAGGAGCATTTCTGTTGCTAGACATTAGAGGTATCCGTAAAGATTTCGGCGGACTTCAAGCCCTGCGGAATGTCAGTTTTCATGTAAAGGAGGGTGATATAAGGGCGTTGATTGGCCCGAACGGAGCCGGAAAGACAACACTGCTCAACATCGTGAGCGGCATACACGAGCCTGACGACGGAGAGGTTATTTTCCTGGGAGAAAACCTGGTCAGCATGTCTCCGGCAAGGATAGCCCAGAAAGGCGTCTCCAGAACCTTTCAGAATGTTGAACTCTTCGGAAACATGACAGTGCTCGAGAACATAATGGTCGGCAGACACGCGAAAACCAAGGCGGGCTTTCTTGCTTCGGGATTAAGACTCCCGGGCGTTGTGAAAGAGGAGAATGAAATCCGGCAAAGAAGTCTGGAGATCCTTGAATATGTCCACCTGACGAACAGAAGAGACGAACCTGCTTCGAATCTGCCGATCGGGGAACAGAGAATTCTGGAAATTGGGAGGGCTCTTGCCACAGAGCCAAGATTAGTCCTTCTGGACGAACCCGCTGCCGGACTGAACATAAAAGAGACGCGGGAACTCGGCGAGATCATCAGAAAGATAAGGGAGGAGTTAAAGACTACGATAATCCTTGTGGAACATGACATGGATCTGGTCATGGGGATAAGCGACTCGATAACCGTCCTGAATTTCGGAGAGGTGATTGCCGAGGGTACTCCTCTGGAGGTTCAGAAGAACCGTGATGTGATCGTCGCATATCTTGGAGAAGAAGAGGAAGTTCAGAAGGGATACAATGTTAATCCTTAAGAATATTGACGTCTTCTACGGAAAGATACATACGATCAAGAGAGTTTCTCTTCATGTGAACAAGGGGGAGATCGTGACCCTCATCGGAGGCAACGGTGCGGGTAAAACAACAATCCTGCGCACTATATCGGGACTCATCCGATCCAGCAGCGGAGATTTGATTTTGGATGGCCATGATATATCCAAGAAAAGCCCTGATTCAATAGTAAAGACCGGGATTTCTCATGTCCCTGAGGGACGCCTTGTCTTTAATCCCCTCAGTGTCGAGGACAACTTATTGCTCGGATCTTATAACCGATATTCTATGAAGAACCGCTCAATAATAAAGAGCGATATGGAGATGATTTACACCATATTCCCGGTTCTGAAGAAGCGCAGCAAGCAGCTTGCCGGAACACTGTCGGGCGGAGAGCAGCAGATGCTTGCTATCGGGCGAGCCTTGATGGCTAGGCCCAAGCTGCTTTTGCTTGATGAGCCCAGCATGGGACTTGCGCCGATTGTGATTAAAGAAATATTCAGATATATAGTCGAATTGCGAGACACGTACGGTCTCACCGTGCTTCTGGTTGAACAGAATGCGCGGAGTGCACTGAGGATCGCAAACACCGGCTATGTGCTTGAAACGGGGAGGATCTTACTCCAGGGGCCCGCGGAAGACCTCCTTTCGAACAGAGATGTGCAGCGGGCTTACCTTGGCAGGGATGTTGATTATGAGATCTGATTTTTCGACCAGAACGGAGGAAGCCTATGTACTGGGAAGGTGAAAAAGAATGCATTGACAGGGGTACTCTCAAGCAGTTGCAGCTTGAAAGGCTTCAGTCCACGGTATTGAGAGTCTATATGAATGTTCCTTTTTACAGGAAGAAGTTCGACGAACTGGGAATAGACCCTGACTCCTTCCGGTCGCTTGAGGATGTCAGCAAACTTCCGTTTACCTCAAAAGACGATTTAAGAGTGAGCTATCCCTATGGCATGTTTGCAGTTCCCCTCAGGGAGGTTGTAAGGGTTCAAACCTCTTCGGGCACGACCGGCATGCCTACGGCGGTAGGCTATACCCGGAATGATATAAAGAACTGGTCGAATCTCGCTGCAAGAATTCTGGTGTCCGGCGGGGTTACCCAAAACGATATTGTCCAGATAGCATTCGACTACGGACTTTTCACAGGGGCGCTGGGACTGCATTATGGGGCTGAACGCATCGGAGCGTCGGTCATCCCTATATCAAGTGTTAACACAAAGCGGCAGGTGAAGATAATGCAGGACTTCAAGACGACCGCCCTTATGTGTACACCGAGTTACGCCCTCGCAGTGGCTGATACGATCTCGGAGATGGGTCTTGATCTTAGTTCGCTGTCCTTGAAATACGGGCTTTTCGGCGCCGAGCCATGGTCCGAGGAGATGCGGAATGAATTGCAGGGGAAGCTCAATATAGTTGCGACGGATAACTATGGACTTAGTGAAGTGATGAGTCCGGGCGTGGCCGGAGAGTGCGCCTTGAGAAATGGTCTGCACATAAATGAAGACCACTTCCTCATCGAAGTTGTCGATCCGGAAACTCTCCAGCCTCTTCCCGAAGGTAAGACGGGTGAATTGGTGATCACAACACTCACAAAAGAGGCATTCCCAGTTGTTCGCTTCAGGACCAGAGACCTGACGAGCCTGATTACGGAGCCCTGCGCCTGCGGGAGGACGTTTGTGAGGATGAGCAAGGTCCTGGGCAGGACGGATGACATGATCAAGATCCGTGGAATCAATGTCTTTCCATCCCAGGTTGAAGCTGTCTTGGCTGAGATTGAGGGGACGGAACCTCATTTTCAGATAGTCCTGGACAGGAAGGCTGCGGCTGATGAGATGACGGTCCTGGTTGAGGTATCCGAGTCTATCTTTTTCGATCAGGTCAGAAAACAGAAGAACTTCATTGAACGGATCAAATCAAGGCTTACATCTGAGTTAGGCATTCCGGTAGAAGTCAGGCCGGTGGAAAAACAGACACTGGAAAGACTTGATGGCAGGGTGAAGAAAGTGGTTGACAGAAGACTGGTATGACCGCTAGTTAACAAATATTGTTGTTTTAAAAAAAAGTCTGTTTGTGGTATTCTTTCAAATCTTTATAAATAAAGGGAGGGGGAATCTGATGAAAAAGTTGTTAGCAGTAGCTTTAATGGTTTTGTTGGGAGCTGCTTTCTTCATTTCAACGGTCCAAGCTGAAACGACCTTTAACTATGGCGCTTCAGAAAGGATCAGGCAGGAGATCTGGGATAATGTTATCGATCTGAAGACACTGCCTCCAACCAATGGTCTTTACGATAGAAATTTCTTCCGTTTCAAGACGTCTTTCTGGGGTAGCGCTGACTTTAATAAGGATCTTAACGTGTATCTTAAGCTTACCAGTGAAGTGTACTACAA
>DATHCU010000302.1:0-3551 GCA_035319385.1 Thermodesulfovibrionales bacterium | reverse complement strand
GGCGGCAAGGCTTGTTACCGAAGCTATGGAAAAGGTGAAGAATATGGTTTCCCAGGTTGCCAAAGCGACATCTGAACAGAGCAAGGGGGCCAATCTGATAACCAAGGCCACTGAAAAAGTGAGAGATGTTGCCAATCGCGTCAAACTTGCTACCGAAGAGCAGCAGATGAGTGCGCGGTTCATCTCCGAATCGATGGACCAGATATCTGAGAAGAGCCATCAGATCGCCAAGGCCATCAATGAACAAAGGGCGGGCTCTAATCAGATTTTCATATCGATCGAAAAGATCAAGGACATTCCTAGAAACAATATGGACTTTATCGCGGACATTGACGATTCACTGAAGACCTTGCTGAAGACCTCCGATACAATAGACAGGCAGATGGAGAGGTTGAAGATACCTGAGGAAGTTATTCTAGCTGCACGTGGTGCATCGGTCTTTGAATCCGCCGGCAAGACTAATCGGACCACTTGAGACCGGTGAGAAGACTGGCATCGATGAATCAGTAGGGGTGTTGCGACTGCATGATAGTGTGAAATCTGCAATCTTAAGGTGAAGAAACTGATATGGTACTGGAGAACCAGAAGGACTCTCAGAAATATGCCGTGTTTCAGATTGGTCAGGAGAATTTCGGTATAGAGATTGGCCGGGTTGTCGAGATCCTCGGCACGCAGCAGATCCATGCTATACCTGATCTTCCGGATTTTCTTTCGGGTGTGATAACGGTCAGAGGCCAGATAATACCCCTTCTGGATCTCAGGAAGAGGTTCGGCGTCCTCCAGTCGTCGGGCAAGGAACTTATCATTGTCATAAAATATGACAACGAAAAGCTGGGGGTCCTTGTGGACCAGGTGAAGGAAATAGCCACTTTCAAGAAGAATGAAGTCTTGAATCCACCTGCCATATTCAAAGGTCTGAAAAGAAGATACCTTGCCGGACTCGGAAAACGGGGCGACAAGGTTGTCATTATTCTGAATGTGGACGACCTCCTTACATCGGAAGAAAGGATTATGCTTAAGGAAGCGGAAGGGGTTGTTGAAAAAGATGCCGGAACTGAGAAGTCACATTAACGACGAAGACGTCGAGATGCGTCGGGAGGCGGTTGAGGCACTGAGAGGAAAATCCGGAGGGGTATGCATCGGTCTTCTGCTGCATGCCATGACGGACAGAAGCTGGCGGATCAGACACAGTGCCGCTGACATTCTTCTCGATGAACATCCGGTTGAAGACTTTATCCAGGGCCTTATAGAACTCCTCTACCATGACGATAACGCGGGGGCCAGGAACTCTGCAATCGAGGCCCTTGTGCGTCTCGGCAGAAAAGCCACACCTTTCCTGATAGATGCCTTTGACACTCCGAACAGGGATGTGAGGAAATTCATTATAGATGTCCTTGGTGAATACACGGATGATCGCTCCCTTCCTCTGATGCTGAATGCCTTAAAGGATGACGACGAGAATGTGAGGGTAACGGCTATCGAACATATAGGGAAGGTGCGGGAGGCTTCTGTTGTGAACTCCCTCATCCAGATACTGGAGGGAGGAGATCTCTGGACGTCCTATCCCGCGGTCGACGCCCTCGGGAGGATCGGCGACAGGAGGGCTGTTCCTGCTTTGGTAAGGACGCTCGACACTAAGCCTTTGAGGGCTGCCGCCATAAAATCCCTGGGCCTTATAGGCGATCCTGAAAGTCTGCCGCATATAGTGCCTTTTCTTGATGAACCGTCCAAGACTGTTCAGGACGAAGCTATCCAGAGCATGGAGAGATTTTACAGGAATGGCGTGAGCGAGAAGCTCATCACCGATGAGATAAGAAAAGTCTTCGGGGACCGTATACTCGATACTCTTGTGGGCTGCACAACATCTCAAAAACCTGCGGTTAAGATCTCCGCAATCCTTATCCTGGGGTTGCTGAAAGATCAACGGGCATTTGCCCCTCTGCTTGAGATTTCACAGGAAGAGGACTTTTCCGAAGAAGTCAAGCGCGCTTTTGTCTTTATCGGGAACGACAAGCCTGAATCCATTCTGGCCCTGTTTGATAGTAAGAATATCAATCAGAGGCGCTTTATTTGCGAGGTCGCAGGAAGGATTGCTTCTCCTGTGTACTATCCTTCGTTTGTCGAGCTGCTTCATGATGAGGATGGACACATACGTTCGCTCGCTGCCGTTGCGCTTTCAAAAATTCGTGATCCAAGGGCAGTGGAGAAAATAAAGAGTTTATTGACCGACATGTACGAGGACGTGCAGGAAGCGGCTGTTGAAGCCTTGTCCGAATTCGGGTCTGTACTTTCCACGGACGAACTGGTTTTATTGCTGCAGGATCCTAATCCGACCCTCAGAAAGAATGCCGCGTTGCTTCTAGGGAAGATAGGGGCAAAGGCCGCTGTTCCGGAACTCGGCTTTGCCCTTAAAGATGGTGACGTAGCGGTCAGAAAGGCATGTATTCGCGCATTTTCCCAGCTGGGGACGGAAGAGTCATCGAAGTTTCTTGTCCTTGCCCTTGCGGATGAAGATCCGTACATCAGGGTGCTGTCTGCTATCAGCCTGGGCAGGATCGGGGGAGAAGGAGTCTTTGAAGCCCTGTCCCTTCTGGTCTCGGATTCGGATGATTCCGTCAGGGTTGCGGTTGCAAAGGCTTTCGGAATGCTCAGGGATGGCAGGGCCGTAGGGCTTTTGATGAAGCTCCTTTCGGACAGGAACGGATTTGTCGTGACTACAACGATTGAATCACTGAGCAGAATTGACGGTGATGCCGCAAAATCAGCCCTGCTCGGGATGTTAAAACACGATGACAGTGAGGTGAGAAGGACCGCGATCAAGGCTCTCTCGCCGTTCGAAAATGTTGAAGGCGACATCCTGCCTTTTCTTGCCGACAAAGACTGGGCGACGCGAAAAGCGGCGGTCGAAGTGGTCGGCAGCAGACTTCATGCAACGGTGAGAAGTGAACTCGAAAGACTTCTTGATTCGGAGGAAGATCCGATTGTCAAGAAAGTCATCGAAGAAAGCCTTAGGATGCAGCTAAAAGTCGCCGATCTGTAGCCGCGGCGTTTTGAGATGGCGAATGTCTCGCCACTGTCGAGACAAATATAGCTGCGGTCATTCGTTGAGTTTATGAGAGATGTTTGAAAAAGAAGAGATAATACACTTAGAAGAAGACGTTTTCAGGCTTCTGCGAGACCTCATAAGGGATTACTGCGGAATCTACTTTGATGATGATATGCGCTATCTCCTTGAAAAGAGGCTCTCCAGAAGAGTTATGCTCCGCCACTTTAACAAATTCAGAGATTACTTCCGCTACCTTCTCTACGACAAAAACAGGGATGATGAACTCGCATCGATCGTCGATATCCTTACCGTCAATGAGACCTATTTCTTCAGGGAACAGAACCAGCTGAGGACTTTTAGCGAGGAGGTGCTGCCTGATCTTCGAGCGACCAACAAGGAGAAGAAGAGACTCAGGATATGGTCTGCCGGGTGCTCGACCGGCGAGGAGCCTTACACTATCGCTATGCTGATTCTTGAACTGGGTTTATTCAGGGACTGGAATATT
>DATHCU010000301.1:0-3262 GCA_035319385.1 Thermodesulfovibrionales bacterium | reverse complement strand
CGAACAGTTCGGCGTCGAATATATGGGAGTGGACTATGTCTTCGCCTCATTGCTGTTTCAGGAGTCTTATGAAAGATCCAAACACCTTTTCAGAGAGCGTCTGGGATCGATGGGGCTGACTCTTGATGACTTTGAGACCATGCGGGGAGTTGTAAAGAATTTTGCGGACTCAGCGTTCACGAGATTATCCCCCTATCTGAAGGATGCGAAACTGATCGGCTTCAGCTGTTCACACTACCAGCTGAGCGGTTCCCTGCTTCTCTGCTCATGGATAAAGAAGACCTATCCCCATGTTCATACCGTGTTCGGTGGCAAAGACTGTTCCGGGGCCCTTGCCTACGATATCATGCGTAATATGGATTGCGTTGACTACATCGGGTTCAGCGAATGCGAGGTGACTATAGAGGCTCTGCTTAAGCACCTTGACGACGGTGCGAGCGAGCTCTGCAATCTCATTTACAGAGACAGGGACGGAGTCATAAGAAGATCTGCATCCAAACCGAACATGTCGGTCAACTCGCTTCCGTTCCCGGAGTACGATTTCGGGGAATTTCCTCTGACGATGCAGGAGATTATCCTGCCTATAGAATTCGGCAGGGGGTGCCCGTGGAAGAGATGCACATTCTGCCCCGATGAATCATACAACATAAAATGTCAGACAAAGACGGCAGAACGCCTGGTAGAGGAATTCGAGCACTACAGGGGGATTTCCGGGGATTTGTCCAATTTTTTCATTCTTGATTCAGACGCGCTCAAGGATAAGAGGGTTATCCTCGATGTTTCACGATACCTGGACGGGAAGCAGCTCAAATTCCATTACGCCGAGTTCCGGGCAGAACGGATGGACCGGGAAGTGCTGGACGCTATCCTTCATTTCGGCGAGTGGGTTTCAAACTTTCAGATCGGCGTAGAATCCTTCAGCGACAGCATACTGAAATTGATGAATAAGGGAGTAACCGTCCTGAAAAACGTCGAGGTTATAAAATCCGTAGCCGAAATGGGAGTGCCCCTGCAGTTCAACCTGTTTACATGTTATCCGGGCATGACCTATGATCATTTCGCCGAGAACATGAGGGTTTTGGACATGATAGCTCATTTGCTCCTCAGCGGTAATATCCAGATATTCCCCGGAGAATTCTATCTGCCAACGGACTGCGAGGTATTCATGCATCCTGAACAGTACGGCATTCAGAAGCAGAGCGAGAACATCTTCTCCTTTATTTTTGAAGAATTCCCGTTCCCGTCATACTCCAATTATCCATACCCTTACCTCTTCGGCAATGATGAGGAACAATTCAGAATGTCGGAGGCGATCAGGAAGAAAGTGGAGGAGATCAAAGGAAAAAGTAAGGAAGACACTTTTATGGTATGCGAAACTGCAGAGGGCGGCCTCAAAATTACGGTGGGCAGAGACGGCAGGAAATCAGAACTCTTCCTTGAGCATTCCGCGGCGGAGGTATATCTTTCCGCGATGGAGACGATTCAGACTATCGATGGTGTTTCCAAGAAACTGGGTATCCCGGCAGAGTCCGTGGCCTCACTTATAGATAGCTTCGAGAAGGAAGGACTAGCGCTACTTTCGCCCGACAGAAGATCCTTTCTCTCATTGGCCACACAGTCACTCTTTTCGGCTCAAAGCAAACATACTTAAAAAACGTCCTCGGGCATTTCACATCCTGCGGTTATTCCCGTATTTTGAATACCATTCATAGGTGTCTCTCAACCCGTCACTCAGTGAGATTTTAGGCTGCCAGCCCAGGGCAGATATCCTGCTGATGTCAAGCAGCTTTCGGGGAGTTCCGTCGGGTTTTGATGAATCCCAGACTATGGCCCCCCTGTAGTCGACAATGTCCCTTATCATTTCCGCAAGGTCCTTTATCGTCAGATCGATTCCCGTTCCAATGTTGATAATCTCACTCCCGGTGTAGGACTTCATCAGAAAAACGCAGGCGTCAGCAAGATCATCCACATGCAGGAATTCGCGAAATGGTCTGCCTGTTCCCCACACTTCGACAGACTCTCTTAAATTCACCACTCCATCGTGGAACTTCCTGATAAGCGCCGGAATTACATGCGAGTTCTGCAGGTCAAAGTCGTCACCGGGGCCATAAAGATTTGTCGGCATGACCGCAATATAATTAGTTCCATATTGCCGGTTGTAGGATTCGCACATCTTTATACCGGCGATTTTCGCAACAGCATAGGGTTCATTGGTCTTCTCCAGATAGCCGGAAAGGAGATACTCCTCCTTCATAGGCTGCGGACAGTCACGGGGATAGATGCACGAACTCCCGAGGAACAACAGTTTTTTCGCGCCGGTCAGATATGAACTATTGATGACATTTGATTCGATTGCGATATTTTTATAGATAAACTCAGCCGGGTAAGTGTTGTTTGCGAGGATTCCCCCGACCTTCGCAGCTGCCAGGAATACGTATTCCGGCCTCTCGTCCTCAAAGAAGCGTTCGACCTCAGACTGTCGCGTCAGGTCGAGCTCCCGGCTTGTTCTGAGCACTAAATTCTCATACCCCTCAAACTGAAGCCTTCTGAGAATGGCCGAGCCGACAAGTCCCCGATGGCCAGCCAAATATATCTTCGAATCTTTATTCATAACGCAAAGAAACAGGCACAATTACAGGTAGAGGCACGGATACAGGTATAGATATGGAATGAGACAATTTCTCTACCCCGAGTTTCATTCTGCTTTGTCTCATCCTTTTCTATACCTTTACTTTTCTTCTTCACCTGTTTTTAGCAGCGTTCCCGAATCTTCTCATAGAGAGAAAAACCGTGATTCGTATAAGAAAAACCCTTCTTCTCACTTATGAGCATGCCTTCGCCGACAGGTGTCAGTCCGATAAGCTTCATATCATAATCGATCATTATCTTCACCAGTTCATCAAATGTGGTCCTGGGTTCCCATCCCAGTTGCCTGCGCGCCTTCGAGATGTCCGCCTGAAGGAAGTCTACCTCTGTCGGGCGGAAATATCTCGGATCAATCTCTATCAGGATATCGCCGGCTTTGAGGGACGGATTCAGCCTGGAAGACAGAGATTTGATTACGCCTTTTCTGTCGATGCCCTCTCCTCGCCATTCAATCTCGATTCCAGCATACCCAAAGGCCGTTTCGACAAAGTCCTTAACCGAGTGGCTTTCACCTGTGCCAACAGCGTAATCGTCGGGCCCATCCTGCTGGAGCATCAGCCACATCATCTCAACATATTCAGGCGCAAAACCCCAGTCCCTCTTTGCCTCGATATTT
>DATHCU010000300.1:0-2500 GCA_035319385.1 Thermodesulfovibrionales bacterium | reverse complement strand
TCCTGCTGAAGTTTCTCATTGGCTATCGTCAATTCAGCGGTTCTCTCTTCAACGCGATGCTCCAGTTCATCATGAGCCTTCTGCAGCGCGCTCTCCACCCTCTTCCGTTTTGTGATTTCCTTGGCTATATTCTCTATCGTCTCATTGGTAACGTTCTTCAGGGATGCCAGCAGTTCGACATCGGAGTGCCCCGTAGCCCTGGCCTTGAGATCACCTCTGGATACTTTATGCAGTATGTCGAAATGTTCCGCCAGACCAATCGCAATTTCATGGGACTGGTTGACGATTACCCCTATCTCCGTAGCCGTCAGATTTATTATCTGTTTCAGTTTTCCTATCAGCTCAACTTTCGATGTTTCGGAAATCCTGACGGTGGGGTCCCCCGACGAAATCTTCTTCAGGGCTTCGAAGACTTCTGACAGTCCGAGAGCAAGTTCTATACTCATGTCTTCGAGTTCCTTCTCTCTATCCAGGATGATCTTGCTGAATTCCTTGACCTGCTTATTGATCACCTTGAGGGTTGTCTTCATTGCTGCAACATCCTTATTTGCTTTCAGAACGTCGCAGTCCAGACACATCTCTATCTTCTCGAGGAATTTCCCCTGTATCTCATCCCTGCATTGGGTTCCCGAAAAGAGCCAGCACTTGAGATCTGACGACATGTAGGCGGGACATTCCCTCTTGTTGCAGCGGAAGACTTCCCAGCACTTATTGTTCTCAGCTATCTTGTTCGCCAAAAGGCGCGCCCCCTTTGCATCTATCTCTGCCAACAATGCAGTTATGCTTTATATTATCATTTTTTGCCCGTTTTTTCGGAACTTCCCTAAAAGAACTAGTTGTTGTCCTCTGCCCCAAAATAGAAAACGGAATCGCACTGCAAGCCGGAAAGCAATCAGGCTGCTATCGATTTTTTCTATATGTATGTTAGAATTTCAAGCATGGACATACATCACCTCAGGGTTTTTGCGTCGGTCTTCAAGAACCGGAGCTTTTCCAGGGCGTCTGATGAACTTCATCTGACTCAGCCTACCATAAGCAATCATATCAAGGCCCTCGAAGAGGAATTCAACTGCAGGCTGTTTGACAGGCTGGGCAGAACAATTATTCCTACCAAAGAGGCAGAGGTGTTGTACAATCATTCCACTGATCTTATTGAAAGGGCCGGCAACCTGAAAGAGGCAATCGGGCTGGTAAACAGAGAGATTACGGGAAAGCTGACCATAGGCGCCAGCACCATACCCGGCGTTTACCTCCTTCCCGCACTTATGTCCGGATTTCGGCTGGTGCATCCTTCCATTTCTTTTCAGATTCTCATATCTGATTCAAAAGGGATTATCGAGAGGATATCGAGGCACGAATTGCTTCTGGGCATCGTGGGCGCAAAACTGGGCGATGAACCGATCAGATACACTCCTTTTGTGGAGGATGAACTGATCGTGGTATCTCCGCCGCACTTTTCGAAAAGCAGGACCCTGCCGTTGCAGGAAGTCCTCAAGTTCCCTATGGTGTTGCGTGAAGAAGGATCAGGCACCAGGAAAGAAACCGAGAAGTTCCTGGCGAGCAAAGGGTTTTCTCTTGAAAATGTCCCTGTTACCGGCATATTCGGCTCAACCGACGCAATAAAACAGGCGGTGAAAGCGGGTCTCGGGGTATCCATCCTTTCGAGATCGGCCGTGGCTGATGAATTGCGGCATGAAATACTCGAAGAGATAAAGCTCGATGACATGCAGATGAGACGAAAATTTTATATTGTGAGCCATAAGAAGAGGACCTTGCCTCTCTTATATGATGCCTTTCTGAAACATCTTCTTACCGAGGCAAAAAATTTCTGAGCGATTTCAGATTTTCAATCCACACTGTCTGATCAGGTGCAGGTCGTCGGCAGGACTTCTACCCAGGGTTGTAAGATAGTTGCCGGTGATAATCCCGTCAGCGCCCGCAGCGAATACAAGAGGATTGAACTCCCCCAGGACTTGCAGTCTGCCGCCGCAGATTCTTATCTCTTTCGGCGCAAGAATGAGCCTGAAAAGGCCTATGATCTTCAGGGCGTCAAAAGGATGCAACAGTTGTCTTCCCTCCATGGGGCTGCCTTTTATGGGGATAAGAAAATTGATCGGCACTGAGTCGACGTCGAGTTCTCTCAGAGCGAAGGCCATATCCACCCTGTCCTCCCAGGATTCTCCCGTACCAAAGAGGCCGCCGGAACAAACGGACAATCCGACAGATTTTGCGGCACTGATGGTCCTAAGCTTATCGTCGTATGTGTGGGTGCTGCAGATCCGGGTGAAGAAGTGCCTGGAAGTCTCCAGATTGTGATGATAACGATCGAGTCCAGCCTCTTTCAAAAGGGACAACTCTTTTGCTTTCATGAGGCCGAGACTCGCGCAGGGCGAGAGATCCAGCTTCCTGATTTCGGAAATCGCTGCAGCAACGGTCATCAGATCTTTGTGACTGACCGTCCGTCCGCCCGTGACGATGGAGAACCTCCCCGCTCCGGCTT
>DATHCU010000299.1:0-7039 GCA_035319385.1 Thermodesulfovibrionales bacterium | reverse complement strand
AATGCCTGAGGCAAAGATCCCGCTGGCACAGGCCGCAATTTATTTAGCCAAGGCCCCGAAGAGCAATGCATCCTACAAAGCGATCGAAGCGGCCTGGAATGATATTGAGACGGAGGAAACTCTCGAGGTTCCCGATCACCTGAAAGATAGTCATTACCCTGGCGCGAAGAAACTGGGGCATGGGGAGGACTACAAGTATCCGCACAATTTCGGTGGATATGTGGAACAGGAATACATGAAGAAAAAGAAGAAATACTACAACCCAGAAGGATCTTAATCTAGTGATACCTGAGACTACGTTCGCAATCCTGGAGTTCCGGAAACTTCTCGGAATCATATCGCAACATTCAAATAGTGAGGCGTCCTCAAAGGAAGTGCTTGATATTCGGCCCTTGTACGACAAGGCAGAAATTGAGAAGAGACAGGGACAGATCTCTGAAATCCGCAGGGCGTCTCATCAGGGCAAGCCTGTCAGGCTCTCGGCCTTTCATGACATATCAGGACTGTTTGCAAGGATAAAACCTGAGGGGTCTGTCCTCGAGGCGATAGAACTCTCTGAGTTCATTCCCTTTCTTGACATATCTCTCGATATATCCCTGGATATGAGAGAGAGGCATGAGCTTCCTAATCTCAAAGAGCTCACGGACGGTCTCACAGGGTTCCCCGATGTACTGAATCTCCTTAAGAAATCTATCAACAGCGAGGGCAATATCCTCGACAGCGCTTCATTCCTTCTGGCTGATCTGAGGAAGAAGATAAGGAAGCTCGAAATAAAGATCCGCAAGAGTCTGGAGGATATGGTAAGGGACGAGCGTATTTCAACACTCCTGCAGGACAACTTTGTTACTGTCAGGTCAGGCAGGTGGGTGATACCCGTAAGAATGGATTCCAAAGGCATGGTGCCAGGGGTAGTTCATGACGTATCAAAATCGGGCGAGACCGCCTTTATCGAACCTCTCTCTATCATAAACCTTGCCAATGAACTGGAGAACCTGAATGCAGACCAGAGGGCTGAGGAGATCAGGATACTCAGGAATATATGCTCGCGCATACGAACAGTGGCTTCCGAGATGGAATCAGAATTCAGGACCCTCGTATATCTCGACGTGCTTAACTCCATCGCCCTCTTTGCTGACCTTCTCCATATGGAAACTCCCTCTATGAATACGGATAACACAATTGTCCTCAGGCAGGCAAGACATCCGCTGCTACAGCTTTCTTTGAAGAGAACAGGCAGAGAATCGAAGGTAGTTCCGCTGGATGTAGAGCTTGGGGGAGAAAATACCGTCATGGTGATAACAGGCGCGAATGCAGGCGGGAAGACCATCTCGATAAAGACAATAGGTCTGCTCCTGCTGATGGCAATGACGGGAATGCCTGTCCCTGCTGATTCATCATCGAGCTTTCCACTCTCCCGTAAACTCCTTGCAGATATCGGCGACGAGCAATCAATCGAGGACAACCTCTCGACTTTTTCGGCGCATATATCCAATATATCCCAGATCTTGAGGGAAATTGACCGGGAGTCCCTCATCCTTATTGACGAACTCGGTACAGGAACGGACCCTGAAGAAGGCGGTGCACTTGCATGTGCTATTTTGCAGAGGGCCAGACAGAGCGGAGCGCTTGTATTCGCTACGACACATTTATCGGATATCAAAGGCTTCGTTCACCGCACCGAGGGGATGGTCAATGCATCCATGGAATTCGACCAGAAGACATTCACTCCCCTGTACAGGCTCAGAAGTGGAGAACCCGGGCAGTCTCACGCTCTGGAGATGGCAAAACAATACGGAATGCCGGACATCCTGATTGATGATGCGAAACGTATGATGGGAAGCATGAAACTCGACCTTGACCGGATGATTGCGGACCTGAATGAAAAGCGGGCGCGCTATGAGCGGGAACTCGCGCTTATCGCGGAACATAAAAGTGAACTCGACGAAAGAACCGTGCTGCTCGACAAAAGACTCTCGGAGATCGAGACGAAGTCCAGAGAGGCGCTGGCAGCCGCATATAGAGAGGCTTCCGCAATAGTCTCGGATACGAAGCGGCAGATGGCGTTACTGCTCGAAGAAATGAAGAGGAAGGATAAAGAGCATCTCCGCAAGGCCATCAAGGAGGCAGAAATACGGCAGGACAGCATTTCCGAAAAGATCAGGGAGTATGAACCCGGGAATCTCGGCAGTCCACCGCTGGACCAGATCAGCAAAGGAGAGATGGTATTCGTCAGATCACTCGGACACGATGCAAAGGTTCTTGACGTTAACGCGAGAACCAGCCGGATAAAGCTCTCCTCGCACAACATGGAGATAGAGGTGCCGCTGTCGGACATCGGCTACAAAAAGGGCAAGGCTGAGCCGGTCCATTCCGCCGCTTTGTATTCGGCTGAGGAGACCGCGCCGGTATCGAACAAACTGCATCTGGTCGGAAAACGTGTTGACGAAGCGCTTGGGGAACTTGAACAGGCTCTGAATCATGCATCATTGGCCGAGATGCGGGAAATCATAGTGATACACGGAATAGGGAAAGGTCTGCTTCGCAGGGCGATTCACGAGCACTTGACCGGCCACCCCCTGGTGAGAAGCTTCAGAAACGGAGCAGTGGAGGAAGGCGGCGTCGGGGTCACCTTTGTAACTCTTAAGTAAGCTTCATTCCTCTCCAAAACAAAATTGGAATGGCAAGGAGCGTGTCTTACCTCAGAATCACCTCGACATCGGGCAGTTTGGTCTTTATCGCATCTTCGATGCACTTGTTGTCGCAATGCAGGCAGGGCCCGATACAGTTTATCACAACCCTGTTGTCTCTATATTCTTCGAATTCAGCGCAGGAGTCATGTGCCGACAGGATACACCCAAGCCCTTCAAGGATATCCCTAACAGTCCCTTCTATATCCTGCCGTTCTATTTTATCACCCATACGGAACAGTCTTTTGCCTCGTGAAGTATCTTGCTGGATGTGCTGCCAAAAAGGAATTCTTCTTTTCGGGTGATCCCTCTTCCGCCTACGACGACCGTTGAGGAATTCAGGTCATTAAGATGGCCCAGGAAGCACTCGGCTATCGACGGACAGTTCTGGAGGGCTGAGACAGCACTTATCGACTCCTCGGCAAATCCAGCCCGCAGAAGGATATCATGGTACCCTTCCATCATCTTGTCGGTACCCTGTCAATTCCGACGCACTCCGCAATCAATTCTTTCAGCTGTTCACCGGTATAATCTGTCGAGCACGGGGTAGCTTCGTTTTCTGGCATATATGTTTGTACCATATTTCGGCATTGAAAGCAATGAATAAAGTGATATCTGGAGCACGGCAGGAAGAGACTCTTTCTGTCATCGCTTCGGCATTTGACTTGATACTCATTTATGAGTTATTTTGAACAATGGACTTGTCAAACAAATTCTACAGCGTTCTGATTCTCTTTGGCCTTACGCTGCTGATCAACCTCCCCTTCGGATATGCACGGGCGAAGGTCAGGAAGTATTCGTTTAAGTGGTTCCTGTATATTCATCTTCCGATACCGCTTATATTTGTAGCGAGGACTCTCTCCCATGTCGAATTCAAATATGTCCCGATCTTTGTGGGCGCTGCGCTGTTCGGTCAGATATTAGGCGGGAAGCTGAATCTCTAGTCATGATTGCAAATGTCCTTATCAAACCCGGCCTGATCGAGCTTCGCGAACTGGAGACTCCATCGCCTTCCCGGGGAGAAATACTGGTACGTGTCATGGCTGCTCTCACGTGTGGCACAGACCTGAAGGCGTTCAAACGAGGCCACCCTGTAATACCAATGCCGGGAGTTTTCGGACACGAGTTTTCCGGCGTCGTTGCGAAGGTGGGAAGCGGCGTCCGGAACTTCAGGGTGAACGATGAAATCATGGCTGTTCACAGCGCCCCCTGTCTGGAGTGCAGATATTGCAGAAAGAGGTTGTATAATCTGTGCGAAAACATAATGCTTACAAAGGTACTCGGGGCTTTCTCGGAATATGTGTTGCTGCCGTCCCACATAGTGAGGCAGAATGTCTTTCTCAAACCACACAATATATCCTTTGAAGAGGCGGCATTCCTGGAACCGCTATCATGCGTCGTACACGGAATGAATTCACTAGGCGTCAAGAAGGGTGATCGGGCGCTGGTTATAGGCGCGGGTCCGATCGGTCTTCTTCACCTCTTGCTCCTGAAATTGCGAGGTGCGCAGGTCACTGTAGCGGATAAGCACACCAGCAAATTGCGCGTGGCCAGGGAACTCGGCTCAGATTACATCCACAGGGTTGCGGGGAACAAAATGCCCGGACACCAGCAGAGGATAAAGAGCAGGCTTTCTGACCCGAAAGGGGATTCCGGCTTCATCGGCTTTGACTATGTCTTTGAATGCACGGGGATACCGGAAGTATGGGAGGAGTCTGCCGGATATGTCCGCAGGGGTGGGACCGTCGTCCTTTTCGGCGGCTGCAGGTCAGGCGCATCTGTGACTTACGATGCCAGCAGGTTGCACTACGATGAGATAACCTTGAAAGGGGTATTTCATTTTTCACCTGAAGATGTCAGAAAGGCGTATGAATTATTGTGCGGCCGAAATCTGAACGTCTCGCGACTCATAACGGGAAGCTATACTATGAATCATGTCAGCAAGGCATTTGTCAGGCTGGCAAAAGGTCGCGGCATAAAGTTTTCTTTCAAACCTTCCGGAAAGTCATGATAATTGTTTGTCCAATCTGCAAAGTCAAAACTACCCTGGAGGAAAACCCTTGGAGACCTTTCTGTTCGGAGAGGTGCAAGCTCATAGACCTCGGCAAGTGGGTCACTGAAGACTACAGAATAGAGGGCAAAAGGGAGGATGAAGAGGATGAGGAACAGACACGCCGGCAGTAGAAGAATCCTTGACACTTTCTTTGGCGCGGGCTATGCTCTAGACTAAAATATTGTCAGCGCTTTATGAACGCATAAAATACATTTAAAGGGAGGATGGTATGATCAGCATTGCTGTTGCCGGGGCAGAGGGCCGGATGGGAAGCAGAATAGCTGTTCTCTCAAAGGACTATGAGGGACTAAAACTTGCCGCCGCTTTTGAGAGGAGCGGACATAAGGATAAAGGCAAAGACATCGGTGCGCTTTTGGGGATCGGGGAAACAGGTGTCCTGCTTGCGGACAACCCTGCTGATGTCATCGACGACGCGGACGTAGTCATTTCCTTTACGACTGTCGAGGCATCACTCGAACATCTGAGGCTTGCGGCCAAGAAGGGCAAGGCTATGGTCATCGGTACGACAGGGTTTACGAAAGATGCCATGAAAGAGGTGTCGAGGCTCACCAAGAAGATTCCCTGCGTCATGGCGTCCAATATGAGCACGGGGGTCAACCTCTTGCTTAAGGTCCTGCAGGATGTGGCTGAGGTTCTTGGAGATGCTTACGATGTCGAGATCATTGAGGCCCACCACCGCATGAAGAAGGATGCACCCAGCGGAACCGCTTTGAAGATGGCCCAGGCTGTTGCCACAGCTCTGAACAGGAATATCGACAAGGTCGCCGTCTATGGAAGGCAAGGTTTGATAGGCGAGAGGACTGCAAAGGAAATAGGTATACAGGTCATCCGCGCCGGAGACATAGTGGGGGAGCATACGGTAATATTCGGCGGTCTGGGAGAAAGGATCGAGATAACCCACAAAGCTTCGAGCAGGGACACATTCGCCCGGGGCGCGTTAAGGGCCGCCCTATGGGTTAATGATAAAGCCGCTGGACTCTACGATATGCAGGATGTGCTCGGGCTGAAATGAAGAACTGCGGAATGCGGCTGCTCTCCCCATGACCGAATTCTGCGCCTAATCCTTGAATTTGTTATAGATCTCGTCGAGGGTTGCCGCGGTCTTGCGAAAGGCGTTCAGGATATCGGGGTCAAAATGCTCGGGCCTCGTTCTGCCGTCGCCATTCGTAATGATATCGAATGTTTCTTCGTGGCTTAGAGAGTCTCTGTAGGGCCTTTTGCTCCTGAGAGCATCATACTGATCACAGATCATTGCTATACGGCCCTCAAGGGGGATATCTTCACCCTTCAGACCTCCAGGATACCCGGTGCCGTCCCATCTCTCGTGATGGTTTAACGCGACAGATGCCGCAATCCTGATTCCGAAATGAGCAGATCCGGAAAGGATGTTGTAACCAATGGTTGGATGAAGCTTCATTATCTCCATTTCTTCCCTGTTGAGAGAAGCGGGTTTCAGCAGGATATTATCAGGGATTCCGACTTTCCCTATGTCGTGCATGGGACATGAAAAAGCCATGGCTTCCACGAAATCATCGGGCATACTCAGTTCCATCGCGACCTGTTTCGCATAAAGGCCCACTCTCTTGATGTGAGAGCCCGTTTCTTCGTCCCTGTACTCGGCAACAACCGTAAGCCGCTGCACCAGCTCCTCGCTCATATGCTTGACCATCTGCAGCGCGTCGAGCAGTTCCCGCGTCCTCTTCTTCACCGTTTCCTCGAGCATATTCTTGTAATCCCTCTCGATATGCAGGAGTCTGTTATGATTAACCGCCTTTTCCACGGTGTGCAGTAGATATTCCGGTCTGTAAGGCTTGATAAGAAAATCAAAAGCGCCTTTCCTTACCGCGTTGACCGCCGCATCCAGCTCTGCGTAGGCGGTCATGAGAATGACGGGTTTCTCCGGATTCATAGCGTGTATCTTTTCGAGGAGTTCGATTCCCGTAACTTCAGGCATCTTGATATCGGTCAGAACTATATCGATGTCGGCATCGCTTGCATTCAGCTTGCGAACAGCGTCCCTGGCATCGGTGCTGCTGATTACATTGTAACCGTATTCTTCCAGGAAGGCAGTGACAGACTCCCTCATGAAACGTTCGTCATCCACAACCAGGATCGTCGATTTGTGATCGGACATTATTGAGTTCAAGCTATTCCCTTCCTGCAAGAAATGAACACCGCCATTTCTTTAAAGCAGTATTAAGAATCCTGCGACAAAAACCGCAGAGCATCTCAGAGTATGGAATTGTCTCTTTATGTTCGCTCACTAACTCCGCGGCAA
>DATHCU010000298.1:0-2383 GCA_035319385.1 Thermodesulfovibrionales bacterium | reverse complement strand
AGAGGCAAAAGGGCCGAAACCGTGGGAGAAGAGGCAGCGGATGAGTTCCTTAAATACTACTCCGCGGGTGCTGCACTTGATCCGCATATGGCAGATCAGATTGCACTGTACCTGGCGCTCTGCAATGACCAATCAGTCTTCACGACTTCCGCTGTCACTGACCACTTGATAACGAATCTATGGGTTATCGAGAAGTTCCAGCCTTTCAAATATTCTGTGGCTGGTGAACCGGGAGTGCCCGGAGTGGTGAGAATAAATTATTGAGCCGGCAATCAAATATTCGAATTTTGTCGTGCCGGTTTGCGGAGAGCCTTCAGATAGAGGGTGTCATTTCAAACCGGTATGAATCAATAGTCTGTTGAACGGGTTTTTTTCATCAAAGATTACCGTATAGGTATAACCCGAATATCCCGGATCGATGCCCTGTTTCTTACACTCGATGTCCTTTCCGTTCCTGCCCGCGCAGAACTTCAGAATGCCGTCGGACGGCATAGGGATCGTAATCGTTCTGCCCTGTCCGGGGGCGAGCTTATTATCGGGGCTGCACTTTCCTCCCTGCGGGTATATGTGGACGTTCTGGGCCGAGGCGTTCTTCGCCTTCACCGATAGGTTGCCTGCTTTGCCGTCCTGCCGCTTCGAACCGTCGCCGGCACCCCTCGTGAGTGTGCAGTTGTTTGTGATCGGCGATTTTCCGATGTACCCCTTGAGCACAACTCTCAATTCATTATTCGAAATGATGTCGCCGGTGATCGTGTCTGTCCCGCCGGTTGATTTGCCGTTTATCCTGTTTCCTGAGATAGTGCCCCTGTAATGTTCTGTGTCCACCTGCGCTTCAAAGGACAATCCGGATTGGGTAACCTTGGCCGTGTATGAATCGCCTCCGGTGCATTTGGCCGTCCAGGTTCCCGAGAGACTTGCAGAGTCTGGCCCCTGTATCTCTCTCTTCGTACCTCGCCAAATCCTTGACTGAAATTCCCTGTCTTCACAATAAGACCATCTGCCGGTAAGTCTATTTCCATCAAACTCTATTCTGAATCTGCCCCAGTAGTATCTGCCATTCTGAGCGGATGAACACCTTCTAGCCGAATTGTCTTCTATCCAATAACCTTCGAATACGTTGCCTGATATTATGCCTGTGAGTTCTCCATTGTCTTCCGTGTATTTCCCTGTCAGCTGACTACCCTTTTGTGTCAGTGTCAGGTCTGTTCCATCAAATTCCCAAAGCCCTTCAACTTGAACGGAAGATGAAGGCGGAGATTGAGCCAGGGTGTTTTCGATAATTTTTATGTGCTGGTCCATTTCCTGGGTAGGCATGCAATTGTAGCTCTCTCTATATTTTGCCAATGCCTCTTGGAGCCGCCCCTGCTTCTGCAAAGCTGCCCCCTCATCCCTGTTCTTCTTTGCGCATGCCTTCTTTGCCTGCTCATCCTCCTGGTTTCTCAGAGAAGCCTCTATCTGTGAGATATGATTCTCCAGCGCAGGGTCCGGCCAGTGTTTCAGGCTCTCCTGATATTTTCCGATCGCCTCTCTGAGCTTCCCTTTATTCTGTAGTGCCTCGCCTTCATCGCGCAGTTTCTTTGCCTTCGCTTTTTTGGCGGCTAAAGCCCTATCAAGGTCGTCTACATACTTCTGCCTCTCCTGATTCGACCAGAGCTTAAGACTCTCCTTAAACTTTCCGAGTGAGTCGGTATATCTGTTTTCATGGAAAAGTCCCTCGCCTTCCTTCCACAGGGCATCTGCAAGCGCTTTGTTCTCCTTTCCCCTCTGTGCTTTTTTGATCTTTTGCTCCAGCCTGCTTTTATATATCTGAGAATCCGTGTTGTTCGGTTGCAGCGCCACCATTTCTTCAGCCCCTCTCAGCGCCTTCTCGATGGTCTCGAGAGGCAATGGCTTTTCATTCATCGCCACACTCTGCACCACGGGGAACAGTTCCTTCAGCCGATTGTCTTTCGCAAGGCAATCCTGATACAGGTTGTAATACTTGGCATAGACAGGATCATTCATATCTCCGTTGTCCCGTATCCCCTTTAGGCCGTCCGCAAAGGCTTTGGCTGCCTGTCCGTAATGGTACTCCCGCAGAAGCTGATCGCCGGCAAAGAAGAGGTTCATAGCGTAATCTTTGGCAGACATTATCTTGTGCCATTTTTTCCAGGGCTGCGATAAGGTCAAGTATCTGCTGTCTCCTCGGATCGCTCTTCATGAAGTACTGGGGTTTGGTATTGAGTTCACCCAACATTCCGTATGCCTGAGTCTGATCTCCTTTTTCGAATATAGACTTTACGCTCTGATAATACTGCCAAGCCTGGTTTCTCTCGGAGATCTTCTGCTTTGCAAAACTCACATTACTCTCCCAGTTCTTCTTCTCCGCCTCTGTGTGCTCCCG
>DATHCU010000297.1:0-3276 GCA_035319385.1 Thermodesulfovibrionales bacterium | reverse complement strand
AAACACAGGACAGTCGATGATTATCCCTACGGCGGCGGCGCCGGCATGGTGATGAAACCGGAGCCCTTTTTTTCGGCCGTGGAGGCGATATGTCCGGACCCGGCGTCAAGAAGGGTTATCATGCTGAGCCCAGCCGGGAGACAGTTTAAACAGGAGATGGCTGCGGAACTCTCCGGGGAAAGCAGGACCCTCGTCTTCCTATGCGGCAGATATGAGGCTGTCGATGAAAGGGTCAGGACAGGGCTGGTTGATGATGAGTTGTCAGTGGGCGATTACGTGCTGACTGGCGGAGAATTGCCCGCATTAGTTATAATAGACGCTGTCGTCAGATTGCTTCCCGGCGTGCTCGGAGATGAACATTCTGCTGAGGTGGAGTCTTTCTCTTGGGGGATACTGGATTATCCCCACTATACGAGGCCCCCGACATTCAGAAACCTGGCGGTGCCGGATACCCTGCTCTCGGGAAATCACAGGGAGATTGAACGATGGAGAAGAAAACAGGCGCTGAAGCGCACGCTTCAGAACAGGCCGGAGCTTCTTGAAATGGCTGGCCTGAGCTACGATGACCATAAATTGATCAGAGAGATAAAGGAGGAAGAACAGCGATGAACTTGTTGGGAGCAGTTGAAGAAGGAATGAGAAGAGAGATCCCGAGCTTCGGTATCGGCGATACGGTGAGGGTATTTGTCAAGGTTGTTGAAGGCGACAAGGAGAGGATACAGCCTTTTGACGGTGTTGTTATCGCAAGAAAGGGCAGCCAGGTCAGGGAGACCTTTATAGTGAGGAAGATATCCTTCGGGGTCGGCGTTGAGAAGATCTTCCCGGTGCATTCACCCGCTGTCGACAAAATCGAAGTTCTGAAAAGAGGACGCGTAAGAAGGGCAAAACTCTACTATCTGAGAGACAAGAAAGGCAAGGCCGCCAAGATCAGGGAGAAGGAGCGCGAGAGAGTCTCCCCCGCGGCAAAAACTGCAGCTCAGACAGCACAAGAGCAGCCTGTTGAATCCGGAGCCGCCGATACAGCGACAGAGTAATACAGACTTTCTTTCCGGCGTGCTGCTGTAGAAAATAAGTTGGCAGGGCGGCCATTTCGCCGCTCATTGACTCTCTGCAATGCTGAGCGAACCGTAGTCGAGGAGGGCAGCGCTTGCCTCAGAGACATCCTGAACTCAATCTGTACGAGCACGATGAGGCCCTTCGCAGAAACGGCTTCCCCAGGATAGCAGGTATAGACGAGGCTGGAAGAGGCCCTCTGGCAGGTCCCGTTGTCGCTGCTGCAGTTGTCCTGAACGGAGAATTAAGGATAAAGGGTCTCAGGGATTCCAAGAAGGTGCCGGAAACAGAGAGAGAATCCCTTTTCTCCGAGATAAAAGATTCTGTCATGGACATGGGCATTGGAATTGTCGGTCCGGAAGAGATAGACAGACTGAACATCCTCAGAGCTACCCGCCTCTCGATGCAGCTTGCAGTGAAGAAGCTGTCGGTTGCTCCTGACCTGCTTGTCATAGATGCCCTGACCCTTCCCGCGATCGCCATAAGACAATTGTCACCGATCAAAGGGGAAAGCGTCAGCGCTTCCGTGGCTGCAGCTTCAATCATCGCAAAGGTCACAAGAGACCATCTAATGCTCGAGTACCACGATCAGTATCCGCAGTATAATTTCAAGAAGCACAAGGGCTATTCGACAAAAGAACATATGGAACTGATTCAACTGCACGGCCCGTGTCCTATTCATCGCAGAAGCTTCTGCAAGGTCATGACACTGGATCTCCCGTTTTAGCCAAGATATCCATCGGGACCCAGGCTGGTCGCAAGCATTACTATATTGATATCCCGGTGTTCTGTCCAGGCAGCGGATTCTCTGTTCCCGGGATCCAGCCAGAAGTTCTCGATCGTTTCGCCGAGTGGCAGGAATCGCTCCAGCGGCTTGATCCGGTTGTATTGAATTTCGCCCCGGCCGGATGCGCGACGATCATCTTTTCGCAGCTCCCGCAGTCTTTCGACAGCATGCAGTCCGATAGACAATCCCAGTTCCCGAAATGCAAGCCGATACTCCGCAGGAAGCTTGACAGCCCCCTCCTTTACATAAGAGTTTAACCCCGGGGCCGCGGAATCCAGCAGCAGATCCATCAACCCAGAGTCGATTACAACCCCGTCAGAGTTCAATCGCGCTATTTTGTATGCGCTGCTTAGAAGCTCACCCAGGCCGAGCGGGTCATCCGTGACCCAGTCCTTGCCCTTGCAGATTGCCGCCATGTCGGCGATTTCCGCGGCGAGGTCTGCGTCTTTTGATCTTCCTTGATATTCTTGCAAACTTGCCTGGAGTTGACTATAGGTTATGAATCCGTCCAAAGGGTCATGATGTCCCATGGACTCCACAAGAGGACGAGACAGGTCGATTGACATCTTCCAGAACATTCGCTTCTGGCTGCCATACTGAGGCATGTAGGTGAAACGGCGATGGACCGCCTTAGCAAGCTCTATCGCCCAGGTGTTATAGACATGCTCTCCAGTGACCCGGCTGACACGGTTGAGCGCGTGCATCCACTTTGTCAGGTAATGATAGTACTGGCCGTCTCTGTCCCACTCCACCCGCTCGTCGAACCTATCGGAAGGCCTCCGCTCGTTCATCTCCTTGCCTATCCTGAGACCGCCTGCTGTCGGGTGGAGTTCTCCGTCGGTCTCGCTGAGACCACTGATCCAGCCTCTGCGTTTGTCGTCTTCGCGGTGCCGGCCGAGTATATGGTGGACCTGGTCCACCAGCTTCAGGGCGAGATCCCTGTATCTTTTGTCCGCTGTCATCCTGTAGAGCCAAAGAAGATTGCAGACAGCAAAAGAGTCTGTCCACAGATAGCGGCGAGGGGGATGGGCTGTTGAGGAAAGTCCGGTCAGTTCGGCAAATTCAGTCATCATCTCCTGAACAACGATCATCGATTGGCTCTGTTTCAAATGCCTCCAGCAAGAAGACCCGGCTTACCTCGGGGGATAACAGCATCTACCGGGGAAGCCGGAAGGATGAATTGCAATACGTCCCTAGAGCTAATTCTAAAACACAATCCTCTGATTTGCAAAACCGTAAAGGGCCACCTCGAGGCAGGCGGTGATCCCTAAGCCCCGGTTTCTAAATCCTCCCCTTTTCAAAGGGGAGGTTGGAAGGGTTTTGATCGGATATAATAACAACCGCCCATCCCCTCCCTTCTTATCCAAGGGGGATTTCTTGCACTCCACTCTTAGCTGGATGCCTACAGCAGGCGGTCTTTACCGATTGACAAAAGA
>DATHCU010000296.1:0-10544 GCA_035319385.1 Thermodesulfovibrionales bacterium | reverse complement strand
CGGCGGATACGGCAATTCGCCTCAGCAGATACTTCGGCACGTCGCCGGAAGTATGGATGGGACTCCAGACGGATTACGAGCTACGCGTTGCCCAGCGCGTTATCGGTCCTGATGTGGAGAAGCGCGTTCAGAGGCATGCTGCTTAGGAATAAGATATCAGAAGATTGACTCGATCCTGTATTACTTTCCGCTGAAGAAGACACCTATATATCTATATTCCTAGCCTCTAACGCATGTGTCGTTATGAATTCCTTGCGGGGTTCGACCTGGTCGCCCATTAGGATCGTGAAGATGCTGTCGGCTTCTACTGAATCCTGGACGCTCACCTGGAGTAGGGTCCTCTTTTCGTGGTCCATCGTTGTTTCCCAGAGCTGCTGAGGGTTCATCTCTCCGAGACCCTTGTACCTCTGTATATTGAGTCCCTTCTTCGCAACCGCCATGATCAGGTCGAGGAGTTCCTTGCTTCCGGCGATCTCCTTCTCTCCGTCCTTTGTCTGCACCTTGTAAGGCGCGGGACCCAGGTCCTTTATAATCGTATAGAAATTCTCAAGCTCTCTGAACTCGGGGGAAGTCAGGAAATTCGTATCGAGATTCAGTTTGTACGTCTTTCTCCTTATCTCGACGCCGTATGTCTGGTGCTCTTCGTCAAGCCGGATCTCTCCGATCTGCATGGTCGGGTCTTCCTCCCGAACCCTGTTCAGAAAGTCCTTGAATCTCTGCTCGTCCTTCATCGTCTCTTTGTCTATGCCTGCGGACAGGATGTGAATAAGCAGGTCCGGGTCTTTCCTTCTCCTCTCGAACCATTCCTTCAGGCGCTCAAACCGGTAGAGTCTCTTCAGGTGCGTGATGAGGGCCTTGTTCTTGACCGGTTGTCCCTTGATCGAAAGCTCCAGGTCGTCAGAAGCAAGTTCGAAAAGCATGTTCAGCATCTCCGTCTCGTTCTGTATATATTTCTCGGTCTTGCCTTTTTTAACCTTAAAAAGAGGCGGTTGGGCTATATAGAGATAGCCTTTTTCGATGACCAGAGGCATCTGCCTGTAGAAGAACGTCAGCAGCAGGGTCCTGATGTGTGCCCCGTCCACGTCGGCGTCTGTCATAAGGATGACTTTATTGTATCTGATCTTCGAGACGTCGAAATCCTCCGTGCCTATGCCCGTGCCAAGCGCCGTAATAAGGATCTTTATCTCCTCGGAGCTGAGCATCTTGTCGAACCTCGCCTTCTCGACGTTCAGGATCTTTCCTCTTAAGGGGAGAATTGCCTGGGTGCGCCTGTCTCTTCCCTGCTTCGCTGAACCGCCGGCAGAGTCTCCTTCCACGATGAACAGTTCGCTCAGGGCCGGGTCCTTCTCCGAGCAGTCCGCGAGCTTGCCGGGCAGTCCCGTGTCCTCAAGGGCGCCCTTTCTCCTCGTGAGTTCCTTTGCCTTGCGCGCCGCTTCCCTGGCCCTCGAGGCCTGGAGCGCTTTTTCCACGATCTTCCGCGCGACAGACGGGTTCTCCTCAAAATAGGTGCCGAGGTGCTCGTTAACAATGGACTCGACTATTCCCTTTACCTCGCTGTTTCCGAGCTTCATCTTGGTCTGTCCCTCGAACTGGGGATTCATGAGCTTGATGTTGATGACGGCTGTCAGGCCTTCGCGGATGTCATCACCGCTCAGCCCTTCCTTCGCATCCTTCAGCAGGCCGGATGACGAGGCATAGCTGTTGACAGTCCGGGTAAGGGCCGACTTGAAACCTATCAGATGGGTGCCGCCTTCTTTCGTGTTTATGTTGTTCGCAAAGGTGTACATGTTCTCGGCATAGCTGTCGTTGTACTGCAAAGATATCTCAGCTATGATGTCCTCATTTTCGCCTGATACATAGATGACCTTAGGATGGATCGGCGTCTTGTTCCTGTTGAGGTGCTCCACAAAGGATACGATCCCGCCGCTGTAATGAAAGACCTGGTCCTTCCCGGTCCGCTCATCGGTCAGGCTGATCTTGAGTCCCCTGTTCAGAAAGGCCAGTTCCCTCAGCCTCTGGGACAAAACATCCCAGCTGAACTCGAGCACCTCGAAGATCTCGCCGTCAGGCTTGAAGGTTATCTTCGTGCCCCTTCCCTTTGTCTTGCCCACCTGGGCGAGCGGCGCCGTGGGAATGCCCCTTTCATAATGCTGCTGAAAGACGCTGCCGTTCTGTCTTATTTCGACGTCGAGCCACTCGGAAAGGGCATTGACAACTGAAACGCCCACTCCGTGCAGGCCGCCGGATATCCGGTACACTTTAGACTCGAACTTTCCACCGGAATGGAGCTCGGTAAGAACTACTTCCGTTGCGGAGCGGCCTTCTTCCGGGTGCATCTGGGTCGGAATTCCCCTGCCGTCGTCTATCACGGTGCAGCTGCCGTCGAGATTAATGATCACGTCTATGTTCTTGCAATAGCCCGCCAGGCTTTCGTCCACGCTGTTATCGACAACTTCGTACACCAGGTGATGAAGCCCCTCGATGCCTGTCGAGCCTATATACATCGCTGGTCTCTTTCTGACCGCATCAAGGCCTTTGAGCACTTTAATGTCCTCTGCTGAATACGACTCCTGACTCTTCTTGTCTTCTTCCATCTCGCCTCTCTGAAACTGATCTATTTATTATGACTACATCTACTAATGATTATATCGCCGGCCCCGGCCGGCCGCCACCTCCATAAAAGAAAATCGGATGGTCGTGGCTAGATCCTCATCGGCATGATCACGCATTTGTAATTGTCGTTGCCCGCCTCTTTCACAAGCACCGGACTCAGAGGGTCCTGGAAATTGAAGACCACCTGGTCCGTAGTCATTGCCCCGAGTACCTCCAGCACATACTTTGCGTTAAAGCCCAGGGAGACCTTGTCGCCCTTATAGTCTACAGGGACCTCCTCCTTCGCCTCGCCGAGGTCCGGACTCGAGGACAATACCGTGAGCTTGTCCTCTTCGATGTCGAACCTTACGGCGCTGGCCCTTTCCTTTGACATGACAGAGACCCTGCGCAGCACCTTTGCAAAAGAGTCCTTTGCAACTGAAATATTCTTCTCGTTCGCCGCCGGGATGACATTCTCATAATTGGGATACGACCCGTCGATAAGCCGCGTCAGAAACTGTATCTTCTCTATATTAAACAACAAGTGTTTTTCGCCGATGGTTATCGTCACCTTCTCGGGTTCCTTGCCCTCTTCAGGCACCGTGAGAAAACGCCTCAGCTCGGAAACAGCCTTCCGGGGGACTATGATCTTCTTTTCTTCCTTTATGGCGCTGGTCAGAGATGCATCATCCATCTGTTTGAGAATCAGGGCAAGCCTGTGTCCGTCGGTGCCCACCACAGTCAATGTCTTTTCCTCCGGTTTCACATGAAAAAGGAGTCCGTTCAGGGTATACCGGGTGTCGCTTTCACCCGCAGAGTACAGGGATTTTTCGATCATGTCGAGCAGGACATTCGAATCAACAGTTATCTCTTCCACATCTCCCATCGCAGGCCATGCCGGGAAATCGGCGGCGGGCAGGGCGGCCAGTCTGAACTCACTGGCACCCGATTTTACCTTGAGCCACTGTTCATCAACCGTCTCAAACGACAGATCTCCGTCCAGTTCCCTTACGATCTCGAACAGCTTGCGGGCTGGTATGCAGAGCCTTCCCTCTTTCTCGATGTTGACCTCTATCGGCTCTTTCAAAGCGGTCTCAATGTCTGTCGCAATGATATAGGAATCTTTTTTCCCGGCACTGAGAAAAAAGTGGCTGAGTATCGGCATGGTATTTTTCTTCTCGACAATATTCTGGATATTGGCAAGTTTCTGCTGCATCTCGTCCCTTGTTACGCTGAGCTTCATAATATCTCCCTCCTCCGTAAGACCCGGATTATCAAACCTTGATTTTCCTTGATAGTATCTCGATCATCCTATTGAACACTTCATCCCTGGCCCTTTTTTCCTCAATCTGCTTACAAGCGTATATAACGGTTGCGTGGTCTTTGCCTCCGAAGTTCTTTCCTATGTCGCTCAGTGAAAGGCCTGTCAGCTGCTTGCTGAGATACATGGCTATCTGGCGGGGAAGGGCCACTTCCTTTGTCCGCTTTTTGGCCTTCATGTCGCTGATCTTCAGTCCGAAATGTTCCGTCACGACCCTTTGAATCTGGTCAGTTGTAACAGGCTTCTCGTCATCCTCGATAAGGTCCTGCAGAATGCTCTTCGCCATATCTATGTTTATGGGTCTGCCGGTCAGAGATGCCTGGGCGCCGAGACGTATGAGACAGCCCTCGAGCTCGCGAATGTTAGTCTTGACCTTTGCCGCAAGGTAGTCGGCCACCTCCTTGGGCACGGAAATCTTCTCCATCGCGGCTTTCTTCTCGAGTATCGCCACCTTTGTTTCGAACTCGGGAGGCTGTATATCCGCGATAAGTCCCATCGTAAACCGGGATCTCAGTCTGTCAGTGACAGCTCCGATCTCCTTGGGCGGCCTGTCGCTTGAGATAACGATCTGTTTCTGCCGCTCGTATATCGCATTGAACGTGTGAAAGAATTCCTCCTGAGTCTGGGTCTTGTTGGCGATAAAATGGATGTCGTCAAGCAGCAGGAGGTCCACATTCCTGTACTTTTCCTTCAGGTCGCCCATCTTCTCGTGCCGGATAGAGGCCACAACCTCGTTCGTAAATTGCTCCGCCGAGACGTATATAACGGACATGTCAGGGTTTTTATCGATAACAGCGTTTCCGATGGCAGTCATAAGATGCGTCTTGCCGAGCCCGACACCCCCGTATATAAACAAGGGATTGTATGTCTTCCCCGGACCTTCCGCAACCGCTTTTGCAGCGGCCTGTGCAAACTGGTTGCTCGGGCCGGTCACAAAGTTGTCGAAAGTATACTTGGGGTTAAGGTATATTCCCCTGCTCGCGAGCTTCTGCCTTCGGTTCTCCATCCGGAGGTCCTTCTTCCTGACATCCGGGTCCATCTTCTCCACGATCCTGTAACGGACCGTAACCGGATATCCCAGCAGTCCTCCTATTGTCTCCGCAACAAGATCCGGGTAATTGTCTTCGATCCAGTCCTTGAAAAACTTGTTGGGGATATCCAGCGTGACCTGCTGTTCCTTTAATTGGGAGAGCCTTACCGGTCTGAACCAGAGATCAATAGCATTGTTGCCGACTTTCTCTTCTATCTTCGAGAGACTATTCTTCCATATATCATCGAGCATCATAGTTGTATATAAACCATTAACAATTTGCTAACAAATGTTAATAACTTATCAGGCAGGTGTAACATTATATCTGAATACTAACAGGTAACACAAGAATTTCTGTTATCAACTTGTGCAGTGATTGTCCGCATAATCAACCGTTAAAAAATGTTCAAAAGTCTGTCCGCCGATTTCACCTCTTCCTGACACCGCACTTTCCTTTATTCTCCGGGACAAACCGGGATTACCAACATATGAACATCTCCTACTACAGTTACTATTTTTATATTGCAATAAAAAAATAACAGCAGGTCTTTTTACGACTCTGTTGAAAACTCTGCCCTCATTATCTATAAAAGTCTTAAATTAATAGAGTCTGTCCTTAATATAGTATTTTGTCATTATCCGCCTTGACCGCAATCCAGAACGCATTGAAAATACTGGATTCCCCGACTCGATTAGGGAATAACGGATTGAACAGCAATCTATGGACAGACTTCAGTTTAAATAGATAACCAATTGATCCGGCCCAATATTCCACATTCTGAGATCTGTGTTAAGGCCGCTCTTCCCCGGACACCTTTCCCATGCTGACTAATTTGGAATTCCCGAGTCAGACCGCAGAGTGAGGAAGTCTCTATTTCTTCTTTAGATAGGCGGTTATGAAGACATCGATGTTGCCTTCAAGCACGGCATCCACGTTGCTTGTCTCGACGTCTGTCCTGTGGTCCTTGACTATCCTGTAAGGCTGAAGTATGTATGACCTGATCTGATTTCCCCAGGCAATGCCCTTCTTGTCTCCGACAAAACCCTCGATCTTCTGCTCCTGCTCTTTCAGCTTCATATCATAGAGGCGCGACTTAAGGATTTTCATCGCTATTGTTCTGTTCTTGTGCTGGGACCTCTCGTTTTGACATGTAACGATAATGCCGGTCGGCAGATGGGTCAGCCTTACCGCTGAAGAAGTCTTATTGACATGCTGCCCGCCGGCTCCGGATGCCCTGAAAGTGTCCATTTTTATGTCATCTTCTTTCAGATCGATTTCGATGCCTTCTTCAATCTCGGGATAGACGAGTATCGCCGCAAAAGATGTATGCCTTCTCTTTCCCTGATCATAGGGTGAGATCCTTACGAGCCTGTGAACGCCCATCTCTGCCTTAAGATAACCATAGGCATAGGGGCCTGAGACGGTCATAGTGGCGCTTTTGATTCCTGCCTCTTCACCCGTCTGGAGCTCAACCACCTGCGCATTGAATTTGTGCTTTTCAGCCCATTTCAGATACATCCTCAGCAACATCTGGGCCCAGTCCTGACTTTCCGTGCCGCCCGCGCCGGGATGGATGGACAAGATGGCGTTGTTTTTGTCCATTGTGCCTGATAGGAGGTTCTGGATTTCGAGAGATTCTATATCTTCTCTCAGGTCGTTAATCTCCCGGCGAAGTTCGGACAAAAAGAGTTCCCCGCTCTCTTCTTCGAGAATTCCTATGGATTCTTCAAGGTAGGACAGCTTGCCCGACAGAGACTCAAAGTGTGAGACGATATCTTCCAGCTTCGACTTTCTTCTTAAAAGGTTTGTCTTCTCCGGGGAGGACCAGGCCTCATCCGTGACAAGCTCCTTTGATATCTTCTCTATTTCTTCTCTTAGTGAAGGTAAATCAAAGATAACCTCTTAGAGACTCGATTTTGTCCCTGAGGTTTGTCAAATTTTCTCTTAGTTCTTCCTGTACAAGCATATTTTACCCCTTTCACATAACGCTCTTTCTTATTTTACTAAAGATATTTGTAAGCAGGATAACAGAAAAGACGATCCACACATATGTGAAGAGATCGCCGTACTTGGAATAAAAACTCCTTGTCGTATCTGTCTTTATCTCTCCCGCAGCTACAACCCTCTCGAAAAGCCCGGTCTCTGATAGGACCCTGCCGTTGCTGTCGATAAAACCGGAAATGCCTGTATTCGCAGCTCTGATCAGCGGTTTCCTGTTCTCAACAGCCCTGAAGACAGCCATACTGAAGTGCTGATAAGGACCCGACGTAGTCCCGAACCAGGCATCATTCGTTATATTCACCATGAAATCACCGCCGTTCGTATAAAACTTCCTGACGAGTCCGGGAAAGATGATCTCATAGCATATCAACGTTGCGAATTCCCCTGACGAAATATGCGCCCTTATGTAGCGAGTGCCCGGAGTGTAATCACCTATGCCTGAAACCAGCTTATTGACGAAGAACAGGATTTTTCCCAAAGGGACATACTCGCCGAAGGGTACCATATGTATTTTATCATACGTATAAGCCACCTTTCCATCGTCATCCAGTAATACAGCGCTGTTCGAGAGCAAGACCCGGTCCTTCTTCTTTTCCTTTATCAGGACACTTCCAAACAACAGGGGAGAACCCAACTGGCCCTGGAGTTCCTGAAGATCACTCGTGAATTTCTTGTCGTAGCCAAAAATAAAAGGGACGGATGATTCGGGCCAGACGATGAGAGACGGAGATTCGGAAGAGGCCCTGAGAGAGAGGTCCCGGTAGATTTCGGCGACTTTGTCCTCGTACGCAGGGTCCCATTTCTTGTCCTGAGCTATGTCCCCCTGAACGATAGCGGCCTTGAATTGACTTCCCGGTCTGTCTTCTCCGAGCCTGAAAATCCCGTATGCGAGCGACAGCAAAAGGCAGAGCGTCAGAGCAGAGGCCCAGGCAGTTGTCTGGGACAATGGGAAAAGCGGCACATCCTTAATACGTTTCTTCATGAGGAAGAAGTCGGCCGCTGCCCCGTTCACGGACACAACGAGAAAAGATACACCGTAGACTCCGGTTATATCGGCAATCTGTATTATGGCGAGGAACTTGTACTGCGAATAACCGATGCTCGACCAGGGGAAGCCTGTAAAGGCATATGAGCGGAGGAACTCGAGTACCACCCAGAAGGCCGGTGCAATGAGAAGGGCCGGAAGCTTCGTATTCCTGAAAGTGATCGAGAACAGGAATGCAAATACGCCGGTGTAGAGGCTGAGATACGAACACAGCAGGGCAACGAGCAGAATGCTCGTTATGAAAGAAACGCCGCCATAATGGTTTATAGAATGATATATCCAGTATAGGGTTCCAAAGAAGTAGAAGAGACCCATTATCAACCCGGCGTGAAATGCCTGTTTGGGTTTCATTTCGTATAGTGACAGGAGAAACGGGACAAGGCCGATCCAGGCCAGCGGGAAAAGGTCAAGAGTTGGGAAAGACAGGGCCAGCAGAATTCCCGACAGGCAGGAAGGCCAGAACAGCGCTAATTGTTTTTTGACGTTATTCATGTCCATAGGTATCGAGCATCCTAATAGTTTACACGTTTTATCCGTACGATTTCTCTCCGCGGGCGGTCTTTTATAGGGTAACTACCAGAAGAATAGTTCATCCGTAAAAAAGTTTAAATAATCATCAGACTCAGTGGATTCCCGCTTAAGACCTGCGGGAATAACAAACAAAAACGATCCTTTAAGATTGTCATCCGCGGGCTTGACCCGGGGATCCAGTATTTCCAATCTGAATACGAAAGACCTGAAAGAAATACAAAAACAGAGGTAAATGTCACAAATGTTGTCTTGACAGTACAAAAGTCAAAATTGTAAAGTTAAGGCTACGGGCAGTTAGCTCAGTCGGTAGAGCAGAGGCCTGAAAAGCCTCGTGTCCGCAGTTCGATTCTGCGACTGCCCACCACGTTTTTTCCTGGCCCCGGGTCTGGGCGGCAACCCCCTGTTCTTGTGACAATACTTGGCAGTTCAGGATATCAATATCCGTCAAGCGAATCCAGTTTGTAATGAAAAATCAGGCAGTTACGAATAGCAGTCTTTTGGCACAAAAAGTGCTTGTAATTTGGCGAAATTCAATTTCTTCTTGACAAATGGGACCATTTTGGGCTAAAAATTACAGATATGTGTAAAATCAGGCTCACTAGCGCAATCTTTCTTATTCTCTCGTTTGTTTTACCTGTTTATGCTTCAGATAGTCCTCAGGGCTTATCCGATGAGCCGGCGGTTATATCCACACTTCCGGAAATGAGATTGATGAACGCGCCGAAAATAATCGAGGATTATAACTCGAACAAGACCGCAAACGAGGCCGTCAAAAAACATGTCGATTATTTCAGCGACAGGATCAAGCAGAGATTCTCTGTCTGGCTTACGCGGTCGGGGAAGTATATCGAGATGATGAAAGGGATACTCAAGGAGCAGAATGTGCCGGAGGATATGGTCTTCCTGCCCCTTATCGAAAGCGGGTTCAATGCCAATGCCTATTCTCCTGCGAAGGCTGTCGGCTATTGGCAGTTTATAGCGTCCACGGCAAAGAACTACGGGTTGGAGATAAACTGGTGGAAGGATGAAAGAAAGGATCCGGTCAAATCTACAGTGGCCGCCGCGAATTACCTGAAGGACCTCCACCAGATGTTCGGCTCTTGGAACCTGGCGATGGCAGCCTACAATGCCGGAGAGGGCAAGATCCTTAGGGCGCTGAACAAGTCCAAGGCTGATGATTACTGGTCTTTGCTGCATACAAAGTATATCCGCAATGAAACGAAAGACTATGTGCCCAAATTCATAGCTGCGAGCATGATAGCCAACAGCCCTGAAGATTTCGGCTTCGGCAAGCTTGAATACCATCAGCCTCTCAGCTACGATTTGGTGACGATAAAAACCCCTGTCGACGTGTCCGTTGTCGCTGATTGTGCCGAAACATCTGAAGAGATCATCAGGGAACTGAATCCCGAACTGAGAAGATGGTGCACCCCGGCTGATATGACTGAGTACACACTGAGAATACCGGAGGGGAAGAAGGAGTCTTTTGTGGCTAACCTCTCCCGGATACCGGAAGAAAACCGGGTGACGGTTGATTCGTACATTGTCAGACAGGGAGACACATTTGAGAAGATCTCGAGGAAGACGGGTATACCCGTTCAGGTTATCCTCGATCTGAACGATGTCGAGAAGATTATGCCTCTGAAGCAAGGCACCAGGATAGATCTGCCGCCGAAGTTGAAATATGAGATGGACAGGGACGACAGGGCGCTGGTCAAGAAGGTCTCTGCCAGAGAGAATAAGAAATCCTTATCCGGGAAGCACAAGAACGGCAAGGGTAAGACAAAGGCAAAGGCAAAATCTTCCAAGATGAAGTCTGTCAAGACCGCCTCTTTAAAGCAGAAGAAAGATAAGGCTTAAGAATCGGTCCCTGGATCTTCCCGAAGGCCCAAGCTTAAGACAAAATTCTTCACATAGCCTTTCATCAACCAGAGAAGCATATCAAACCGGCTTCGTACCAAGGGTGTTTGAAATTCTTCGGACGTTAATACTGCGGAGTGGGCGAGATAAGCTGTCCAGCCAC
>DATHCU010000295.1:0-4655 GCA_035319385.1 Thermodesulfovibrionales bacterium | reverse complement strand
CCCGGCATTGTCGATGCGTTCATGGGCCTGGCTGCAAAGGAGTGCTTCTGGCTCGATTCCGTTTCCCTATCTTTTCAGGCGATCTTCTCCTCCAAATTGAAGAACGCCGTTGTGAGGCTGGACTCCGAGGACATGATTGTCATCTCGCAACTCTTCTCGATGGTGATTGACTTTAAGAGCCCTTTTACTGCCACACATTCGAGCGGCGTTGCCAGGAGCGCTGAAGTGCTGTCAGGACTTATGGGTTTCACAAGAGACGCCCGCCGCCTAATGCGAATAGCCGGACACCTGCACGATTTGGGAAAGTTGGCGGTCCCGGTGGAAATCCTCCACAAGCCTTCCAAACTGAAGGATAAGGAATTCAATGTGATACGGCACCATACCTTTTACACGTTTCGGATTCTCGAGACCATACCATCCTTCAATATGATAAGCCAGTGGGCTTCGTTCCACCACGAGAGACTTGACGGGTCGGGTTATCCATTCCACCTGAGGGCAAGGGACTTGCCCCTAGGTTCGCAAATAATGGCCGTTGCTGACGTTTATACCGCGGTTTCGGAGGATCGGCCTTATAGACCTGGGATGACCAAGGACAATGTCATACGGGTGCTTGACTCGATGACCAGCCATTCAGCACTTAACCGGGACATTGTCTCGGTCCTCAAGGCCAACTATGACGAAATAGACGCAACCCGCAGGCGCGCTCAGATGTCTGCGAGGACTGCATACAAAGGCGCTATACAGAAGATCAGCGATATCTGATCCTGCCTGTCTTCGGTCTCATCGAGGCTGCCCGTGGTTCTCCTTCGGAAATCAAGCCATATGCCTTTTCCCGGGAAAAACGCCTCAAAGATCTGTTTTGGACAGGTGTGGTTGGTGATATTAATGGAAAGTTCGGGTATTATAGAGATATGCTTTGCGCGGGATAGACACATCAAAGGAGTGGAAGTGTTTGATCTGGTCGGTAAGATGGTGACGGTGGAGGCAGTTGACGGCATTAGTTATTCAGGCAAGCTTGTCGAGATCGGAGAAGAAGAGGTGCACCTTGAAGCTGAGATCGGGTGGATTGTGATACCGGTGGCAAGGGTGGCCGATATCCGGAGAAAGGATAGTTAGCCCAAATCCCCAAGCAGATGCTGGACCAGTGCTACTGCAGCTATGGCTGCTGTCTCCGCCCTAAGAATTCTTTTCCCAAGCGATACAACGCGAAGGCCGATTTCCCTTGCAGCTTCCACCTCCGGTTTCGTAAAACCGCCTTCCGGGCCGACTACTAGAAGCAGGGACGAACTCTGAGAACAGGTTGTCAAAACTGCCTGGGACAGCCTCTCGCCTTCCTCTTCGTAGAAGATGAATCCCCCCGGTTCCCTTTGCTCCGGCGTTTCAGGTCCCGGCCGGCCAACGGTCTCAATAAAGCTCAGGAATTCTGCAGGCTCTTTGACCAAAGGCACCAGGGTCCGCCCTGATTGCCGGGATGCCTCTGCCGCTATCTTCTGCCACCTGCCGGTCTTTCTGGTCTCTCTTAACTGGCTTCTCTCAGTGATTACCGGGACTATATCCTTGACTCCAAGTTCGGTTGCCTTTTGGACAACCATGTCCATCTTCTCTCCCTTTAGGAGACTCTGCACAAGAACGATATTCACGGGGGATTCCAGGTCAAACGGGAATTTCTCCAGTACCTCAGCGACGACTTCCTTCTTATCCGCTTTTGCAATAACGGTTCTATAGCAGTAGCCGGTGCCGTCCAGAATCTGGAGATCATCTCCGCTTTTGCACCTGAGAACAGTGGTAAGATACCTGGCTTTATCTGACGTGATTGAGATCTTGTTGCCTTCCACATCCGGCACATAGATTCTCGGCATATGCTTCTTTCCCCTCCTAAAAGAGAGAAGGATCGGCGTGAAGCCTCTTCTCCCACTCCCATGCGGTCTTGATGATATATCCGAGGTCGTCGAACTTCGGCGCCCATCCCAATTCTTTCTTCAGGCGGGTAGAATCGGCAATGAGTGAAGGCGGGTCTCCCGGTCTTCGGTCGGCATACCTCACGGGGAAATCCACATTCGTCACCTCTTTCACCTTATCGACAACCTCTTTTACGGAGTAGCCGTGCCCGTATCCGCAATTGTAGATCTTGCTCTTACCCCCGCTCGACAGGTATTCCAGCGCCAGAATATGGGCGTCTGCAAGGTCGTCAACATGTATGTAGTCCCTGATGCACGTACCGTCCTGAGTCGGATAGTCCGTCCCGAAAATATCCAGATGACGCCTCTTCCCCAGGGCTGTTCTGAGAGATACGGTGATCAGATGGGTGGCATCCCTCCTTGCCTGACCGACACGCACGAGGGGATCTGCGCCGGCAACGTTAAAATACCTGAGAGCTATATACCTGAAATCCTCGGCAACAGAAACATCCTTGAGGGTCTGCTCGACCATAAGCTTAGAGGAACCGTAGGGGTTTATGGGATTGAGAGGAGACACTTCCGTTACAGGAACAGTCCCGGGAATCCCGTAAACGGCTGCCGTGGAAGAGAATATGAGATTGGACACTTTGTGCTTCAAACAGGTCTCGATGAGGTTTACGGCATTAATGAAGTTATTGCGATAGTACTTCAGAGGCTCCCTAACGGATTCGTCGACCACTATGAGCGCGGACATGTGTATGACGGCATCAACATCTTCTTCCTGAAATACCCTGTCCAGCAGCTCCCTGTCCGCCAGATCCCCTTTTATTAGCCTTCCGAAAAGCACGGCCCATTCATGCCCGAAAGAAAGGTTATCATAAACCAGGATATCGTGCCCTTTTTCAGCGAGGGCCTTAACAATATGGCTCCCTATATACCCTGCCCCTCCGGTTACCAGAACCTTCATAGATGTCCCCTCCTTACTACGGATGACTCCGGCGCAACTACTGTGCCCATAAACGAAAAATGAGAAGGAATAGCATCTATTCACTTCTCATTTTATTCATATTATCGAACTGAAGGTTAACTCTTCTTTTCCGGCTCTTTTCCCTCTGCCTTCGCCTCTTTTGTTTTTACCCTCGTCTTTTGAAGTTCCTCATAATCGACAAACTCCAGCACAGCCAGGGGAGCTGAGTCGTTCACCCTCTGTCTGGAATGGATTATCCTGAGATAACCACCGTTTCTGCCGGAAAACCTCGGGGCGATGTCCTTGAAGAGCCTTGCAACAACCGTCCTGTTGGGAACATAAGACAGGGCAAGTCTCTTCGCAGCCAGATCACCCTTTATCCCGAGGGTAATGACCTTCTCGGCTATCTTCCTGACTTCCTTAGCCTTTGCAACCGTCGTCTCTATACGTTCGTGCTCCAGCAACGAAGCAACAAGACCTCGTAAAAGAGCTTTTCTTTGATTGGCCGGCCTGCCGAACAATCTACCATCAACTTTGTGTCGCATCTTTGTCTGCACCTCCACTCTGTGTAACCAATTCCCTGCTCAGGGCATCGAGGTCAACTCTCATCCCAAGGCGAAGCCCCATGGTATGGAGTATCTCTTTTATTTCGTTAAGCGACTTGCGGCCAAAGTTCTTTGTTCTCAGCATCTCCTGCTCGGACTTCTGTACGAGATCGGCGATCGTCTTTATGTTCGCATTCTTCAGGCAGTTGTAGGACCTGACAGAGAGCTCCAGTTCGTCGACACTCTTGAGGAGATTCGCGTTGAATATCGGATCCTCACCCGCTGCGCCGACAAAACTACCTTCTTCAAGGGGAATATTGTCCTCTTCGAGGTCTTCCTCCTCCAGGATAAAGAGTGTCAGATGCTCTATGAGGATGTAAGCCGCCTGGGAAATCGCCTTTTCAGGTGTCACACTGCCGTCAGTCCAGATCTCCATGACCAACCTGTCGAAATCCGTAGCCCTGCCGACTCTGGCCTTTTCAACAACGAAATTAACCTTCTGAATGGGCGTGAAAACCGAATCAACGGCTATCATATTGAGGGGAAGGTCTTCCTCCTTGTTCAGCTCGGCAGGAACATATCCCCGCCCTTTTTTCACATACATCTCAGCCTCGAAAGTCGAGTCTTTGTCCAAGGTCGCAATCAGCTGATCGGGATTCAGGATTTCAAGAGATGAATCGCATTGAATATCCGCCCCCGTAATGATCTTTGGGCCTTTGGTCTTTATTGAAGCCATCTTCTTTCCGCCGGAATACAGCTTGAACCTGAGTCTCTTGATGTTCAATATGACATCGACTACATCTTCCTTTATGCCCTTTATCGTAGAGAATTCATGCAGAGCGCCGGGTATTTTTACAGCGGTAACACCAGCCCCCTCGATCGAGGACAACAAAATCCTTCTGAGAGCACTGCCAAGGGTTGTTCCAAACCCGCGTTCTAACGGCTCAGCCACCAGTTTCCCATAAGTGTCGTTCAACGTCTCTTCATCAAACTTTATGGTCTCGGGCAGCTGAAAGCCTATTTTTCTAAGGTCCATAAGGCCTCCTATACTTCTATTCGTTTACAATTGGAAGCAGGAAACGGGGATCGGTCATCTCACGCCATTTCTCAACTTCTCATATTTATTATATTACTTGGAATATAGCTCTACTATGAGTTGCTCCTGAACGGGTATCTGCATTTCATCGCGAGAGGGCACGTGCAACACTTTACCCTTGAAGCCCGCCACGTCAACTTCGACCCACG
>DATHCU010000294.1:0-5266 GCA_035319385.1 Thermodesulfovibrionales bacterium | reverse complement strand
ACGGGCCAGGCGAAGTTCCACAAAGGCTTTGAGCCGCTGGTGCCCGGGTTCGTATATGTGCCGTTCAACGATATGGCCGCATTAAAACGGGCTGTTACAAGGAATACGTGTGCAATTCTGCTCGAACCGATTCAGGGTGAGGGTGGCGTCAGGGTTCCGGATCAGACCTATCTGCGCCAGGTCAGGGACCTCTGTAATGAACATAACATACTGCTTATTCTTGATGAAGTCCAGACGGGAATGGGAAGAACCGGGACGTTGTTTGCGCATGAGCACTTCGGTATTACTCCTGACATAATGACTATAGCGAAGGGGCTGGGAGGCGGAGTCCCTATCGGCGCCATGCTTGCGACCGACACTATCGCCTTGGGCTTCCAGCCGGGCAATCACGCGTCGACTTTTGGCGGCAACCCGTTGGTCTGCGCCGCTGCTGTTGCGACGTTCGAGACACTGCTCGAAGACGGTTTCATCCTGGATCAGTGCAACAGGATGAGCAAGTATTTCATCGAGAGCCTGGAGGGTCTGAAGGATAAATTTCCGAATATTGTCAAAGAGGTCAGAGGTAAAGGGCTTTTGCTGGGCATGGAACTGACTGTAGATCCTGCGCCTATAGTGAAAACATGTCTTGAAAAAGGGATCCTGATAAACTATACCTCAGGGAATGTATTGCGTTTTATCCCTCCTCTGATAGTTCAGAAGAAGGATATTAATCAGCTGATCGACGTTCTGCAGGGCATTTTCTTGAAGCTATAACTCTCGGCGGTTCAGGGGAGACGAAATGAAAAGAGACTTTCTGACTGTTTTGGATCTTTCTTCAAAAGAGATTCTCAGGCTTATGAAGAGGTCGGCAGAGCTGAAGGCCGGCGTCGATTCTAACAGATGTCCCCTAATAGGAAAGAGCATAGGACTCTTATTTGAGAAAGCATCGACGAGAACAAGGGTCTCTCTGGAAGTCGGCGTCTACCAGCTCGGGGGGCAGTCGATTTATATGAACCCAAAAGAGATCCAGATAGGGCGTGGAGAGACCATTCATGACAGTGCCAAGGTCCTGTCCAGATATCTTGCCGGCATTATCATCAGGACTTACAGCCATGACACCCTCACTGAATTCGCCTCTCATGCCTCGATCCCTGTGATCAATGGACTAAGTGATATGCACCATCCGTGTCAGGCATTGGCTGACCTTATGACAATCCATGAAAAGAAGAAGCGCCTGAAAGGTGTGCGAATGGCCTTTGTCGGCGACGGCAACAACGTGCTGCATTCGCTCATGGAAGCCTGTGCGCTGACAGGAATGGATCTCACCATCGCCTGTCCAAAGGGATACGAACCGAATCCAGGAATACTGAAGAAGGCGAGGGCATCTTCCGGTAAAGGCACGATTACCGTTGTTCGGGAGCCTGAAAAGGCCGCAAAGGGCGCCGATGTTTTATATACGGACGTCTGGGTAAGCATGGGCCAGGAGAAAGAAGGGGCCCGGAAAAAGAGGATCTTCAGGAGTTATCAGATCAACCGGAAACTGCTCTCATATGCGAAGGAAGATGCGATTGTTCTGCACTGCATGCCGGCCCATAGGGGCGAAGAGATAACGGATGAGATTATGGACAGCCCTCAGAGCGCGGTCTTCGATCAGGCTGAAAACCGACTGCATACGCAGAAGGCGCTCCTCGAATTCCTGCTGACATAAATTGGGCACTTGCTTTGTTGTCAACGGTATTCGCAGAATTTCCTCCGGCCTACCTTGCAAAGGGCGGGTTTTTAGAACCCGTAATTAGAGGCTTACAGCTTATGAAGAAATATCCCGCTTTTATTTTGTTTCTTCTCGCAATTGTATTCATGTATCCTGTCCCGTCTTCTGCAAAATCTCTGCAGATAAAGATCTTCCCCAGGAGGATCAGCCCCGGTGACGCATTCGTTGTTAAAGTGACCGGTGTGAGAAAATCAAGTGTCCCGGCAGTCCTGTTTGCGGATAATGAGCTCCCTCTAATTGACTGCGGCAAAGGCTGTTATCTGGCAATCGGGGCGGTTGACATAAATGTGAAGCCTAAGTCCTATGCTGTAAAGATTAAGGATGGTAGGAAGAATAAGAGTCTGAGATTCGTCGTTAAAAGGAAGAAGTTCCCGGAAATCCATCTGTCTCTCCCGGATGAAAAAGTTGTCCTGAGCCCTGAGAACCTTAACAGGGTGGAAGAGGAGAACAAGAAACTGGCGGAGATCTTTCAGAATGTCACGGAAGGACTTTGGGACGGGAACTTTATTATGCCGCTGGACAGTGAAATCTCTACCGTCTTTGGAACAAAGCGGATCATGAATGAGGAATGGACGAGTGTTCACAAGGGCGCGGATCTCAGGGGCAAGGAAGGGGACAGCGTTGAAGCGTCAAACGGCGGCAGGGTTGTCCTTGCAGAGGAACTGTTCTTCGGCGGCAACACAATCATTCTTGATCATGGACAGGGCATTTATACCATCTACATGCATCTCTCACGCTTCAATGTGAAGTTGCTGGATTACGTTGAAAAGGCTGATACGATCGGATTCGTAGGATCGACAGGCAGGGCAACCGGCCCGCACCTCCACTTCGGGGTCAAGGTGATGGGCATCAATGTCAATCCTGTTTCACTGACGAAACTGAAACTCTCTTAACCGCCGAAACCGCTGCGCTCAAGCCGTTCTTTGTGACTATTTCGGTCTGAAACTGTTGCCTTCTGCACTTTTTGGGGCGTTAGGGTTTCTTAAATATGATTTCAATTGTTATAGTAGTTGCTACCGGCCTCTATTTATGAATTCCTGGACATAGGAGAGGGTGCGGCGGCGTTCCTTTCCCATCGGGAATCGCAGCTCCGTGGTATCTCGGAAGCTGTCCGGATAAGGCCGGCTGACGGGTGCGCGTCCCTATGTTGGTCGAGAGTTCAGTGTAGATCATGTCCGTGGGGAAACAAAATTATGGGAGGTTGCCTGCATTGATAAGAGATATCATCAACAAGTCTCTGGACGGGATACCGCTGAAGAAAGAAGAGATTGCTGCTCTGTTTGAGATTCCCATCTTTTCCGAGGAATCTGCGATGATACTTGCCGCATCCAGAAAGAAGAGCGAAAAAGCCAGCAATTCTTTGGCTGAAGTTCATGCACAGGTGGGATTGAACATAGCCCCTTGTCCCAAGAACTGCTCCTTCTGTGCTTTCGCAGCCAGAAACAAGGTATTTCATGAAAAGATCGAGATTCCGGTTGAAGAAGCCGTTCAGAAAGCCAGACAGTTCGAGACTGACGGCGCAAATGCTGTGTTTGTTATGAGCACTGCGGATTACCCATTCGAAAAATTCATAGAGACTTCTCAGGAGATCAGACGGTCCCTCCTGCCGGGGACGGTTCTCGTCGCAAATGTCGGGGATTTCACGGGAGAACAGGCCCGGAAGTTGAAAACCGCGGGGTTTTCCGGAATCTATCATGCCGTCCGGTTAGGCGAGGGAAGAGATACCGGCATCCAGGTGAAGACAAGGCTGGAGACTTTCAGGAATGCCAAAGAGGCGGGCCTGTTGCTGGGCACTTGCGTTGAGCCGGTCGGCAACGAACACACTGTTGACGAACTGGTTGAAAAGACCATTATTACTCGTGACTCAAACCCGGTGTTCAGCGGTTCAGCGAGAAGGATACCCATACCGAATACCAAGGCGGCTGAATATGGTATTGTCAGCGAGGCGAAGATGGCCCATATTCTGGCGGTTGTCAGGTTGGCCCTCGGGATTGAGGTTGCCGGTAACTGCACCCATGAACCTAATGTGATAGGCGCGGCCGCGGGGGCGAACCTCCTGTGGGCGGAAGCCGGCTCTAACCCCAGGGATACCGAGGAAGACACCGAGGGAAGACGAGGCATGACGGTAAAAGACTGCATCAGGGTCCTGGAGGAAGCTGAATGGAGAGTGCTTAAAGGTCCGTCAAAATTCTATGAAGTGTAGTTATTGCACGGACAGCAGAGTCTGTCGGTAACCTGCGCTTCTTATGTTCAGGACGGAGCATGACAGACTTTAGTTCCGAGGACAGATCGATATCCGTCTGTCCATAAAGTAATATTTTGGCATTATCCGGCTTGACCGGATAATCCAGTACGCACTGGAAATACTTCCACGAGGGCTGTCTATTCCCGCCGCTTCATACCGCTCCACCCTGGAATTTTGGAAGGCTGTATCCCCGGATTGTCTCATGATTCTTTCTTGGAAATCCAGAGGTCGCTTCCCAGCCTATTCCTTCGAGTTCCTTTCCTCACGCACATAAATGGTCCTCTGAGGGAACGGTATTTCGATTCCTTCTTCCCTGAACCTCTTCAGAATCCTCTTCCTCAGTTCATGCTGCACGAGGTACTGGTCGACAAATTCCCTGACCTGGCAGATAAGGGTAAAATCGAGAGAGCTGTCCCCGAAGCCCGGTATAAACCGCACAGACGGCTCCGGGTCTCCCAGCAATCCCGGGATTGCGCCGATAGCGCTTCTGGTTTCTTCCAATAGGACCCTCTCAACCTTTTCCAGGTCCGAAGAATAGCTGACCCCCACGGGGATCAAGAGTGACATGCTTTTCTCAGGCAGACAGTAATTCGTTACGATACTCTGTGATAACTTGCTGTTGGGGATTACCACCATGTTATTCGGCAGCATCTTCACCCTGGTCGTCCTCCACGTAATATCTTCAACGTACCCTTCCTGTCCGGATTCAAGTCTTATGAAATCTCCGACCCTGATGGATCTTTCCATGAGGATGTGTATGCCGGCAAAGAGGTTGGCAAGCGTGTCCTGGAGAGCCAGAGCTACAGCAAGCCCTCCGACGCCGAGGGCCGTAAGCATCGGCGTGATTGATACGCCGAGAACGCTCAGGATTATAAGAAATCCGATAGTAAGAATCGTGCCTTTTAATATTCCATAGGCGAGCCCAGTCGTTGGAAGCGGAAGACTGGATTTCTGGACGTAATTCCTGAATATCTTGCCTGAGAAGTTCGCGACTGCAACGGTAATGGAGAAGATTACTATAATGTGGATGGACTTGCTGAAGTAGAAGACGTACCTGGCAGGCAGATCCGAAGTCTCGGCGCCTATATACAGAGCTATTGCAACGCACCAGTAGAGCGAAGGCGTCCTCAGGGATTTTAAGATGATATCGTCAATTTTTGTCTCGGTCTTCTCCGCCCATTTCTGGAGATACTTGAAAGCAATGCTTCTTATACCTAAAAAAACAACCGCTGATATTACCGCTACAATTGAAGGAAACATCAGTCTCTTAA
>DATHCU010000293.1:0-4291 GCA_035319385.1 Thermodesulfovibrionales bacterium | reverse complement strand
AGCTGCCTGAAAGCTGACGACAGATCTCTCTTGAACACTCTATCAAACAGCCGGCTGGTAGCTCTCAGCCTTTTCCGGTACATCTCCGCGACTGGCCCAAAACGAATATCTCTCCTGGTTCGCCAGGCCTCCCTTTCAGACAATTCGATCAGCCTGCCGATATGGCGGAAATATCTATCCCTAAGGAGAGCATCATTGAACATCTCCAGCAACGGCGGACTCAGGGAAAGCGTGATCCCAAAGTCCACATTATCATCGACGAGCCGGAAGAATGTATCTAGCAGAGGGATGTACGTCTCTGTGATCGCTTCGTAAAGCCAGTTCTCTTCGAGAAAAAATTCATGCTCAGGATGTCTCACATAAGGCAGGTGTGCGTGAAGGACCAGACAAAGATACCCCCTCTTCTTTGGGCCCGGCATGGAGGAAGCGCCCTACTCCGGGATCCTGTTAAACAAGTACATTGCAACAGCCCCGGAGATTGAAGGAATCACCCACGTGGCAACGACCGCAGGAACAACTCTAGCATAACCCATTGAAAGCATGAATGTGTAGGCAAGCCAATAGATAAAACAGATCGAAATGCCGAGTCCCGCAGCAAATAGACCTCCACCCGACCGGCCGATAAGGGACAGAGAAAGCCCGAGCACCAGCATGAAGAGGTTAGCCAGAGGATAGGACAGTCTGGCTTGTATGTCCACGCCCAGTTTTGCATCCCTGAAGCCGGATGCCTTGAGTTTTTCAGCGTACCGATAAAGATCGACTATTCCCATCTCATCCGGCTTCTTCATCGCGCTGCTGAAAAAATCCGGAGATTCAAGATACGGGAAGTTCATTTCAGCGCTCCTGGTAATCTTTCCGCCCGCGACATCGTAGGTAGTAACGCCGCTCAGCTTCCAGAGGCCTTTGCCGTGCTCGTCCACTTTCCAAGATGCCTCTCCGGCCTCTATCCTCCTCCTCAGCTTGTCTCCATCCAACTCAAAAATACTGACACCCTTCGCAATTCTTTGATCGGGGACATAAAGCCCTATTCTTACGAGTGAATTATTGGCAGTCCTCAGCCAAATCGTCCCCTCGTTAAATGAGACCTTGCCGATCTTCTTCATGTTCTCTTTCTTGAATTCCAGGATCCGGTCTGAAAAGTCGGGCACAACGATCTCACCGATGAAAAAACTCAGACCACTGAAGATAAGGCCGGCGATAACAAAAGGAGAGAAGAGTCTCTTGGCCCTGCCGCCCATCGCCTTGACCGCAATAATTTCCTTATGTCTCGATGCATGGCTGAACACGAAGAGACTGCAGATGAGAAGAGACATGGGCAGAAGATAGTAGAGATATTTCGGGAAACTCAGCACAACATATTCTGCGACCTTAACGATCGAGAGCTTCTTCGGAACAAAGTCATCTATCTTGTCCACAAGATCCAGCAGACTGAATATCAATCCGAGCCCCAATGTAAGGATCCCGAGGATCTTCAGAAATTCCGTGATATAGTAACGGTAAAGGGTCTTCATCTTGCGTTTTCTCTCCTGAATATCCAGATCGCGGCGATACTAAGGATAAGGGTAGCGCCCCATGCCCCGAGATAATGTGCAATCTTCCCAGCCCGGACAAGATTTTCACCATAGACAAGCAATATATAGTACGCTGTGAAAGTTGAAAGGCCTATCGTCAGTCCCCCAAGCTTGCCGGATTTTCCTGCGATGAGAGCCAGCGGCGGTCCGAGAAAGATTATTATGATACACATGAAGGGGAACGAAAACCTTCGGTACAGTTCCAGATAGAAGAATTTTGCCTCGTGACGACTGGATTGGCTTATCTTATCAACAAGCTCCCATGGCGTCATCTCCGAATTCTTCCTCGACGGGGCATCAGATTCGATCTGCAGGATCATGTTGTATTTCTTAAAAAAAAGATCCGTAGTCCTCATGCCTTTTGAAATTTGTATGACGCCGTCTCTGAGGGAAAGGCTGAGGGCAAACCCCTCCTGCGCCGTGATTCTGCCCTCTTTTGCGGTCAGTATCCTGGGTTCATTTTTGTTTCTGTTGTCAAACATAAAAATCCCGCGAATCTCATTATCGTCACTCTTATGGTTCACATAGATCACAATATTCTTGAAGAAGGTATTGAAACTGCCCTCTTCCATAGCAGCCGGCGTACGCTCCCGCAGTATGTTCGCTATCTCATGTCTTAACTGCAGACTGCTCTTCGGCCCGATATAAACGCCAACCAACAGGTTCAGGGCAAAACAGAGCATACCCAGAATCAGAACAGGCCTGGAAAGTTCTATGAAATTCATGCCGCTCGTCCTCAATATCACGATTTCGTTGTCCATATTAAGACGGCCGTACACAATAAGGGTAGACAACAGAAGAGCCATAGGTATTGTGAGAAGGAATAGCTGCGGCTGGAGCAGAAGAATCAGCCTGACCATATCCAGCATGGAGGTCCCCACGCCCGAAAGGAGCCTGCTGAGCCTGACCAACTTCTCCATCATGATTATGAAATTCAGTGAAGCGAGGCCAAGCACAAAGGCAAGGATAAGTTCCTTGAGTATCGATCTGTGAATTATTTTCATCTGGATTATTGCGTCTAGATATTTTACCATAATCTCATCGGCCCATCCCGGAATCATGGTATGATTAGTGGACAGGCAAGATCCTCTTCCAGATGACGACATTTCATATATACGGTCTTTTTCCCCTGATGCCTTGTCATATGCACAAGGTTCTAAGTACACTTTACAAAAAAGAGGGACTGCCATGAAGACAGGCACAACGCGGGTATCTGCGAAGGTTGGACTGCCCCCCGGTACACTGGTCCATATAGGCGAGAAGCGGGGCGAAAAGGTCAGGATTGGGCTCATCAAATACAGCGATACCGGCATACAGGAGAGGGAGGTCGACAGGCTTGACGAATCCCTCATGACAACGGAAGAAACGGCTGTCACATGGATTAATATCGACGGCCTTCACCAAACGGAAATAATTGAAAAGGCCGGGGAAATCTTTCACCTCCATCCTCTTACTCTCGAAGACATAGTCAATACAGGACAGTCTCCCAAGATAGAGGACTATGGCCATTATCTATTTATCGTCCTCAAGATGCTGTACTATGACGAATCCCGGAATGAGATCGAGGTCGAACAGGTCAGCCTTTGCCTGGGATCAGGATTCTTACTCACCTTTCAGGAGGAGAAATGCAGGGACGTCTTCACTCCGGTCAGGGAGAGAATACGGAACGGCAAGGGCCGCATAAGGAAGATGGGACCGGATTATCTGGCCTATTCTCTGATAGACTCGATTGTGGACAGCTATTTCCTTATCCTCGAGAAACTCGGCGAGAAGATTGAGACCCTGGAAGAAGACGTTGTCACTCGGCCTTCAGAGTCGGTCCTTCACGACGTCCATGAACTGAAAAGGGAGATGATCTTCCTGAGGAGGTCCATCTGGCCGCTGAGGGAGGCGATCAGTAATCTACAGAGAGGAGAATCTCCTTTGATCGGCGAATCCATGCATATCTATTACCGGGATGTATACGACCACACCATACGCATCATAGAGACAATAGAGGCCCTTCGAGACATCCTTTCGGGGACACTTGACATCTATCTCTCGAGCATCAGCAACAGAACCAATGCGGTCATGAAAGTCCTGACGATAATTGCGACCATCTTTATGCCGCTCACCTTCATCGCTGGCGTGTACGGCATGAATTTTGAATTTATGCCTGAGCTTAAATGGCGCTGGGGGTACCCCGCAATACTCAGTCTAATGCTTGTCATCGGAATATCGATGGTTATGTATTTCGTAAAGAAGAAATGGTTTTGACCTCATATTTAGATCGCATGTTGATTATAGTCGCCGCAAAAAGCTCTATTGCGGGCAATCTGCTCCCCGGTTGACGATCGGTCAGAAGACGATGTGTATGATCTTGTATACAAAATACTAGTTGGCCAATAGATCGAGGGTCATGGCTAGGACTCAAACACTACTCCCAATAGTTTCAACATAGACAAAGAAACAGCTTAAGAATTGGTTTAAAAAGACTTCCAAAATTTGGCGGTGCAACTGCTGCCGTCTCACGGTTGGGACGACTTCTTGAATACGAGGAATTTTATGGTGGAGCTGATCGGGATCGAACCGACGACCTCTTGAATGCCATTCGAAACAAAAAGTATCAACGGTTTTTGCTGATACTTGACAGTGTTTGCTGTTGTTTGAGAAATTTTAAAAAAGGGGGATAGCATCTTATACGGTGTTATCCCTCTTTTTGCATCTCCACTTCACAATTT
>DATHCU010000292.1:0-3916 GCA_035319385.1 Thermodesulfovibrionales bacterium | reverse complement strand
CATCGGAGTGACGCTGGCGGTGATAATGCGCTCTTTGCCGTGCTTGTCCGTAAGGATGACATAGTCTTTGCACTGCACGACTTCGCCGCTGATTACCACACTCTTCACGGGCGCCACGCAGGGCTCGCGGTTTCTTTCGTGCATGACTATGAAGATCTCCGCTGTCGGCTTTCCCGCAGATTCCGCAAGGGTCCAACCGGTCATCTGCTCCGCCACACTATTCATCAATACGACATTGCCGTCTATGTCGGATGTGATTACGCCGTCGCCGATGGAGCGCAGAGTAACCGCCAACTGTTCCTTTTCGAGCAAAAGAGACTCCTCAGCCTTTCTGCGAATGAAGAGTTCCTCCTGCAGTTGTTTGTTGGCCTTGTCGAGGGCATCCGTACGTTCGGCAACCATCTTTTCGAGGGTCTTGCGGTGCCGTTCCAGTTCGGCATCCCTTGACTGGATTTGCGACAACATGTCGTTGAATCTCTCGGTCAGAGTGCCGATCTCATCCCGGCTGTGAACCGATGCCCGGAGAGAATAGTTCCCGTCTCTTGAAATGGTATTCATAACGTCCATTAAGTCCAGGACAGGAGTTGTGATTGTCTTCTGCAATTTAGAAGAGAGTCTGAGAGACAGAAGGAGGGACAGGGCCATAATAACCAGGATCGCGGCGGCAAACCAGAGGAGCCGCAGATATAATTCCCTGACATCTGATCTGACATAGAGCGTGCCTATCTTCTTCCCCTGAAATGTTATCGAGTGAAAGAGATCCAGATGATCATATCCGAGATAATGATGATCTGTCTCAGGTGCGGGCGCTGAAAAAGTCCCTTTTACGGTGTATCGCTGATACCTGGCAAACACAGAGCCGTCTTTGGAATACATTACGGCAGCCACAATATTCGGAGAAGCGCTCAGGGCCGACAGGATTTCCTCACCGGTCTTCCGGTCATTGAAGGTTATGGCGGCTGTGCTGTTGCTCCCTATGATATCCGCCTGGACCTTCAGGCTGTTTATCAATGAGTTCAGAAACATATCCATTTCATAGGGGATGAGCAGCCCGCTTGCAAAGAGCAGGGCAATGACTGCCGTAAGAATAGTAACCAGGGACAGTTTCTCTTTGATAGAGCTGTTTCTGAACAAGTTCATGGCAAACCTATCTCACTCCTCAATTATTCGAGCAAGGTGCAGCACCTTGGAACTGATACTCAACCCAGATCTTCTTAATGAGACAACGTTGATCTCGAACCGGAGCTTGTCCTCTTCAAGATAGAAATTAAGTATCACGCCTTTCTGGGAAAAGCCCTCCGTGTCGCCGGCGGTCAGTATATTGAAACGCCCCGCGGTTCTGAGTATATGCTCTATATCTTCCTTCTCGGAACTGCTTATAAATAGCGCCTGACAGTCGCCTATCTGGCGCTGCGTCCTAACATGTTTCACAACGACCTTCTTGTTTCCGATGGTCTTATTCTGGATGAAGTCAAAGGCATGGCCGAACGGATCCTCGCCAAGGATGCACAAATCCAAGGTGCGGCCCGTCTTGTCAGGCCAATCGACAAATTTCAGGATATTGTAGAGGAAGACCGCTTTGACATCATATTCTCCTGGAATTGACTGTCCCGCAGACGCTGGCTGAGGTCTCGCCGAGGTCAAGAGCATAAAGCCCAGGACAATGCTCGAAATCCATAGAGCGCTGTTGAATCCGGTCTGCAGCTGTGATTTCTCACGCCTGTCTGGTCTCATAACTCCCCGATTTCTAAAATCTGTATGTAAGCTTCATCCGAAAACTCCGGCCGTCCTGTTCTATGAGGTCCTGCCTGAACCCGGAGCCGACAGGGTCTCCATAGGTCGCACCGAAGAGGTTATAGACACTCCCTGATATCTCCATTCCCTTCAGAAGATTCTTGCTGTAGAGAGTCGCATTAGTGACGAAGAAAGAGTCCGCATCCTTTTCCGCGAGAGTCTTTCTCTTGCTCATGTACTGCTCTTCAACGCCCAGAAACAGGCCATCTCTGATGAGAGGGACCGACATGTTCACTTTCGCGAGGTGTTTGGGTGAATTGGTCAGTCTCTCATCAGTCCGTTCATTCCGGGTATCCTGAATGCTGTAGCTGGCCCGGCCTTCAATTCCGCTCTCCCATTTCTTGTCTATTTCGAATTCCAGGCCCCTGGCCCGAGCGTCTTCAATATTCTCAAAGATAAGCAGACCGTCAGCCGGGTCGGCCCGCTCACTGATCAGGTCTTGTATTCTGTAGTAGAATCCGGAAACCGAAACGTGCCACCCCTTCCCAACAGACTGCTCGATGATCATCTCGTATGTCTTGATCTTCTCGGGCTTCAGGTCCGGATTTGATTTGAAGAAAGTGCCATCCTGATAATACAGTTCATAAACGTTGGGCGTACGGAATGCCTCTCCGTAGATGAGCTTGACTGTTGTGTCAGCCCATGGGCCGTAAATCAGGGCAAGACGGGGACTCGTCGCAGAGCCGAAGGTCTCATAATGGTCGTAACGAATTCCGGCGTTGAGAATCAGGTTCTTCAGGATCTGAAACTCGTCCTGCACGTAAAGAGCCCATATGGCTGAATCCCTTTTGTCGTTAAGGTACAAAGAATATGGCCTCACGTCGTAATTCTTCTGGTCCTGCCGCAGGTTGTACTGGTATTCCGTTCCCATTATGAGATTATGCCCCTCAAACTTGGAGCTGAACAGTTTCAGTTCGCCTCCCACCCAGTCGCCGGCACCACTATCCTTATTGACAGTCTCGGCGTCCTCTTCATATGTGTAGTTGCCCTTGTAGTAATATCTGCCATAATACATCCTTGCCTGGACCGAGGAATATTGTCCGAGACCTAAGTCATAACTCAGATCGACGTATCCGCTTTCATCCGTGGTTCGGTTTCGTGTATCGTTAAACCTTGTTTCAAATGCACCTGTGGGGATACCCTTGGTCCGTGACACATAGGCCCCTTCAAGGACAAATCCTCCGTACGAAAACTTCGAAAAAAGTGTGTAATTGCCTTCGTAATCGCAATGCCGGGCAGACCCGTTGTTGGTGGAGGGTGCGGCATACTCCTTAAAAAAGAGGTTCTGCCCCTTGCTGTCCAGAGCCGAGCTGGAGAGGAGTATGTCTGCATTGCTTCCTGTCTTATTACCATAGCTCACCCGGCCCCTATACGTGTTGAAACTCCCGGCTTCGCCCGAGACCTCGATACCGTTGATCTCCGAACCCTGTTTCGTAACTATGTTGATGACGGCGAAAAAGGCGTTGGTCCCGTAAAGGGAAGATCCCGGGCCGCGCACTATCTCCACCCTGTCAATAAGGTCCAGGTTCAGCACAAAATCCTCACCGATTCCGACGCTGTAATAGATATTGTCATTTACACTATGGCCGTCTATCATGATGAGCACTCTGGCATTGTAATCGCTGGGACGGCCAAAACCGCGCACCCCGACATATGAATAATTTCGGTCATTGGTCACGTAGAATCCCCTGACGCTTCTGAGGATATCGGCAATGGTGCGATGGCCGTATTTCTTTATTTCGTCGGCAGTGATTATAGTCACGGAAGAGGGGGCCTGGGTTACCTTCTGTTCATGTTTTGAGGCCGCATAAACCCTCGAGACCTTTATTTCCATTAATTGTTCGAGGGTCATCTGGCTCAACTCCCTTGAAACGTCGCCCTCGGGCTCGCCCGCTTGGGATAAGGACATGCCGAGAAAGCAGACCGCCAGGAAGAGGCAGACGCTGAGTATACAAAAGCCCTTTGGAACTTCAAAATTGTCTCGCAATGGGAACACCTCGCCCTTCATACTGATCTATCGTCTTTTCTGCGGCGCAACTTTAGCAACTAGATATTACTATCATAACTGTTTTCTTAGGAGATTTTTAGAGGGCTTCGGCTCTGAAGGGTTCTCAACGGATCA
>DATHCU010000291.1:0-8335 GCA_035319385.1 Thermodesulfovibrionales bacterium | reverse complement strand
TGGTCGATATAGGATGGAGGGGCGTCATTCAGGATTCCCTCATTCATGCCTTTCGAAATGATGGGGAATTACCCGAAATATACGGATACTATCTCGCACTGAATCCGCCTGTTGTACCGACGTCATCAAGGAAATACGGACTAATTTACGACTATCGTCATACTTATCCGGAGGAAATGTATGTCTCCCTATTCAAGGAAGTATTGGAACTTTCCAGTAAGGCATCCCATGGCACGACCGTCAGTTATGACAGAACCCGCACCGGGAGAGTGATTCCCGTGTTCAGCAAGGCGGACTCCGATGGTCCCTGTGAGGGTCGAATTAACTTAAATATTCTTCGGATACAAAGAGGGATAGTTGACTTTGCTGAAGACTACCTGAAATCCAGCCAAGTTCAGGATATAGATCCGCAGGACCTGAAGCCTGCTCTCGTCAAAACATACGATCAACTGGTTAGCCGGCCGCTAACGGAGCACATCGAAGCTATGAGGCAGATAATATATACCGAGGATTTTGGAACCAGCCGGGTGAAGCGCATCGTAAGAGACTTCAGTTCCGTCGACATGTTAAAGGCCAAGAAATTCACGACGGACCTAATAGAAACCCCCTGGAGAGAGGCGTCACTCGTAAGTTCAGGGCTGTCGGTCATCAATTTCTTCTATTATTTTGCCAAAAGGATAGCATGCTGCTACAGGATTGCCAAGAATGGGCGCACCTAAGATGATCAGATTTGGCCTGATGAGAGAGTCTGTTAATGCGGTTATTGACCTGATGTTCAGAATCTTATTCGGGATGAGATATCCTTATGAAAGAAGACAAATGTATCCTTCAATCCCATCACTGATAGCCATAAAGATATATTTCACCTACTCTTGCGTCTTATATTTTTTGAAAAGCAATATGTTAAAATTGCTTGATATGATGCCGGCGGATGTCAGTTTGAAGATACTCTACTTCTTAATCAATATCAAAAAAAGGATGATCAGACTGTGCACAGGACGGGTAAAACAACAGCCATAATACTTGCATCCGGCAGCGGCATAAGATTCAGGGGCGATCTGCCGAAGCAGTTTGCCAAACTTGCCGGCCTTCCGGTTGTCGTCCATACGCTGAAGGCCTTTCAGATGAACAGACATGTGTCCGATATTGTCATTGTCACCCTGGCGGAATACATTGAGGAGTTGTGGAGTCTTGTTGGGAAGAACCAGCTCAGCAAAGTCAGGAAGATCGTTGTGGGCGGCCAAACCCGGCAGGATTCCTCGTCGATCGGCCTGAAATCCTGCGATGAGGATACAAAGTACGTTCTGATTCATGATGCCGTCAGGCCGTTTATTTCACAGGGAATTATAGACGACCTGGTTGACGCGGTCCAAAAATACAGGGCGGTTGATACCGTGGTCCCTTCTCCTGACACGATAGTCAGTATAGACCGGGATAACAACATAACCGATATTCCGGACCGTTCTCTGCTGCGCAGAGGTCAGACGCCTCAGGCTTTTGAATTCAGCCTCATCAGGAATGCCCATGAGAGGGCGATGAAAGACGGAGTCGTCAACTCGACGGATGACTGTTCTCTCGTTCTGAAGCTGGGCTATCCCGTTCGCGCTATTCCCGGAGAAGAAGAGAACATCAAGATAACTTATCCGCTCGATATCCAGATCGCAGACAAATTGTTTCAAATGAAGAGTCTGAAGATACATTCTGCCCCGACAAGAAAAGAACTTGAAAGGCTGAAGGGAATGGTCTTTGTCATTATCGGCGGCTCAAGCGGAATAGGAAAAGCCATCGCGGATGAATTGAAGAAATATCACGCAAAGGTTTATCCGCTGAGCAGAAAAGTCAAACCCTCCCTGGATGTTACGAATCTGCGGAGCATAAAGAAGGCATTTAGCGAAATATGGAAAGCCGAACAGAAGATCGATTTCATAATTAATTCGGCGGGACTTCTTCTGAGAAGAGACGTGGAGTTCATGGATATCGGGGAATGGGACGCCGTTTACGACACAAATATAAAAGGCGCATATTTGACGGCGAAGGCCGCTATCCCTCTTTTGAAACAACAGAGCCACGGGAGCATGTTATTCATAGGCTCAAGCTCTTATACAAGGGGAAGGAGAGGATATGCGGCCTACAGTAGTTCAAAGGCGGCACTCGTCAATTTCTGTCAGGCCCTTGCGGAAGAACTCCTCGGACATAACATAAAGGTCAATGTCCTTAGTCCCAGCAGAGTAAACACGCCAATGCGATTCAGCAACTTCGGCAAGGAAGACCCGAGGTCCTTACTCCCTCCTGAAAAGGTTGCCGCAGAAGTCCTGAAGATCATCTTTTCCGATACAACCGGCAGTGTCTTTGATATTTCGTGATGTCGGTCTTGAAGTCCCAGATCCTTGATTACTTTTCGAAGAGGGCAAGATACGGGATCCGGGAATTCATATCCAAGATCATATATGTATTTGTCAGTCTCCTATTTGGCTGGTGCATTATCGTCCCGCTTTCCCTATTGATACCCCGCAGAGGAAAGCATGTAATATTCATAGGCAGAGAAAAAGGACATTTCACCGATAATGTGAAATATCTTTATATAAAGTTCCTCAAGTCCCCTGTTGCGGGATACAAGCCGCTTTTCTTAACTGAAGACAGGGAAGAATATGAAAGACTCCGGAGGCTTTCTATAGACGCTCTAATATACCCTTCTCTGAGTTCCTTGAAATTGCTTCTTACGTGTCCCGTTGTAATCGTCGACCATGACACATGGGCGTTCAGATTTAGATTCTTTCTGCTCTACCACGCGAAAAAAGTACAGTTGTGGCACGGTGTGGGGTTCAAATACATCGGTATCCTGAAGATCGAGAAAGAGATCGAAAATCCATTATTTCGTCTTGGAATAGTGCTCCTTTACAAAATCATCGGGCTCATCCCGACTTATGACGTCTTTGTTTCGACGTCGGAATTCTATTCCGGGGAGGTCTTCAGGAAAGCTTATAAAGCAAAGGAAATCATCGAAACCGGCTACCCGAGAAACGACATCATATTTAACGATATAGAGGAGGTTCTCGGGGACCGGCTCTACCTCTTGAACACGGACACGGACATCATCTGTCGGTCTATGGAATATAAGAAGAAAGGTATGACATTAATACTGTACGCGCCTACATTCCGAGACAGCGGTGGTGATCCGATATCTGACGGCGCACTCGACCTTGACAGGCTGAATCAGTTCTGCCGGAAGAACAACCTCTTATTCATCTTCAAATTCCACCCCGACCCGCACTTTGCGTATCCCGACATTGCATGCTCTAACATCCTGCGCTACAATCCGGGCCTCGATATTTATCCGTTGTTTTCTGCCATAGATCTCCTGATAACCGACTATTCCGCGATATACACGGATTTTCTCCTGACAAATAGGCCGGTAATATTTTTTCCATATGATATGAAGAAGTATATAAGAAGTGACAGGCCGCTCCAGTTTGATTATGATTCCATGACCCCCGGTCCTAAATGCCTTAACCAGGATGAACTTCAGCAGGAGATAGAAAGGATCATGATCAATGGGGATGACAAATATACCGATCGAAGGCGGCTGATTCTGGAGCAGACATTCAAATTCCATGATGGTCTTAGCTCAGAGAGAATTATCAGACACATTTCTTACCGGGTTTGAAGCCAAGACAGGCTCGGTTCCTGTATTCTTAGAGAATTCAAGATACTACAACCGCTCGATAAATCACGGCCCGCCTGATCTATAATATTAGAAATGGGCTTCTATGAATAAGATTACCCTGCTGAAATCTGTTGACAAGGTAGTGGGAAAGTTTCTTGTTTCGCTCCTCGACAAGAAGGCCCGCCCTGAAAGAACCCCCCGCGATATCAATTCAATCCTTATAATCCGTCCCGGCGGAATCGGTGACGCGGTGCTTCTCCTTCCGGCTATCCGCGCCCTCAAATCCAGGTTCCCTGAAGCCTCAATAGATGTCCTTTGTGAAAAGCGGAATGCAGGGATATTCGGCCTCACGGAAGACATAGATCATGTCTACCTTTATGACAAAGGCAGTGAGATCTTCAGATGTCTCCGAAATAAATACGATGTAGTGATAGATACAGAGCAGTGGCACCGGCTTTCCGCCGTAATAGCGTATCTTGCCGGTGCGCGGGCAAGGATAGGGTTTGATACGAACGAGAGGAGAAAGCTTTTTACCCACACTGTTTCGTACAGCCATGACGACTACGAGGCAGACAGTTTCCTGCATCTGGTCTCGCCGCTGACCGGCGAAGTCAGGACGTTTCAGCCGGATGAGCCATTCATCAAAATCTCGGCCCATGTCCCGGCCGGCCTTTTGCCTGCTTCAGGCAGAAAGCTCATTGCGATATTTCCCGGGGCTTCCGTCGCCGAAAGAAGATGGGGGGGGGAGAAGTTTGGCAAGCTGGCCAAGATACTCTGCGACAAGGGATACGATATAGCGGTGCTGGGGTCTTCGGCTGACCGTGGCGATGCGGATGAGATAAGACATCTTCTGCCCGGCTGCATTGACCTAGCCGGCAAGACCTCTTTGAAGGAGGTAGCAGCGGTATTGAAAAATTGCAGGCTGCTCATCTCAGCGGATTCAGGCATTCTGCACATCGCGTATGGTGTCGGGACCTCAACGGTCTCCCTGTTCGGCTCGGGGATCGAAAAGAAATGGGCTCCGCGCGGCAGAAATCACATCGTGCTCAACAAACGTCTGCACTGCAGTCCTTGCACCCGGTTCGGATATACACCCCGCTGCCGGAACGATTTCGAATGTATAGCATCCGTTAGTCCGGCAGAGGTAGCAGAGGCCGTTGAGACTATATTAGACCTGCCCTCGCAATAGCGAGGACTGAAACCTCTTTTGCGCCGGCTTTCAGAAGGGCCTTCGAACACTCTCCAACCGTGGCCCCTGTAGTTACCACATCATCGACTAACAGTACGCTGGCGCCTTTCAGATCACCCTTGGCTGTGAAGGCGCCCTTCAGGTTGGATCTTCTCACACCCGCGGAAAGACCTACTTGCGGAGGTGTTTCCTTGATCTTGAAGAGAGCGTCAAGATATATCGGTATGCCTTTCTCTCCTGAAATGCTCCTCGCTATAAGCAACGACTGATTAAAGCCTCTTTGCCTCAATCCCCTCGCCGTAAGCGGTACAGCTACTATCACGTCATAACGGGGTATTTCAAGAACCGACAACAACGATCCCAGAGGACGCCAGAGCCGTCTGAGGCCGTGAAATTTGAACTGGCTTATGGCTTCCTTCAGAACTCCGTCATAGAGGCCGTATGCTATCACCTGCGTGAACAGGGGATCCGTCTTCAGACAACCCCCGCACAATCGGGCATGATCGGATACAAACGGCAGACCGCATTTGCGGCATGAAGGGCCTTGATACCTGCTTATCTGAGACCAGCAGGAGGAACAGACAGGAGATAATACAAACAAATCCGATCTGTCGCCGCATACGGGACAAACAGCGGGATAGACACAGTCCATGACATGTGAAATCAGGGAAGGAAGACCGGTAGAAAAGCTCCACATTTGCCACACTTGGGGCTGAGAGACAACTTCTCGCGCAGCACCTTATTCTTTGCGCCGCAATTGGAACAACTGATGATCTCAAAATCAGTCACCGGCGGTTTCTCCGGTTCTCTTTCGGATGGTCCCATTTCTGCTTCTTGAGCGGCATCCCTATCTGCTTCTTCAAGAAAACCCCTAATGAAGTTCTCGTATCTGTCATCCTTGTGGGTCAGTTCGACACCCATTCCGTTTCCTGTTGTCTTAAGAGAGGTCTTGATAGTCCTCCTCACGATGCCCCTGAGCGAGGATACGGTATTATCGGGAAGCATAAGTTCCATGTCAACAGTGGTGCCGGGTGCAAAACCCTTGTTCGTTCTGATGAAGATACCGCTAATCGATATATTACTAAGTATGCCCCTGAAACTCAGTCCGCCTGAGCTAAAAGCGACCTCGAGCCTCTTGGTGAATCTCGGCGTTCGCTTATACCCTCTGGCCTTCTCCATCAGAATTGCGTCTGAATCTGTATCAGTTCGTCTCTCCTTTGCCCTGTTGAGATCATCTGCACTTCAACACCGAGCATATCCTCGATCTTCTTGATATAGGACCTGGCCGCTCCTGGCAGAGCATCAAGGCTCGTCGCGCCGAGGGTGCTCTCTTTCCAGCCTTCCATCTCTTCGTAAACAGGTTCACATTCCTGAAAGATGTTCAGTTCCTTCGGGAATTCATTGTAGACCTTCCCGTTATGTTTATAAGAGGTACAGATCTTGATCGAATCAAGTCCGTCGAGTATGTCCAGCTTGGTAATGGCGATACCAGTAAGACCGTTTATCCTGGCGGAGTGCCTGAGTATTACCATGTCAAGCCATCCGCATCTTCTTGGCCTGCCGGTAGTTGCGCCGTACTCCCCGCCTTTCTCCCTGATCGCATCTCCAAACTCGTCTTTGATCTCTGTCGGGAAGGGACCCGCTCCTACCCTGGTTGTATATGCCTTGACAACTCCCAGCACCCTGGAGATGCTTGTCGGACCAATACCGAGTCCTGTGCACGCGCCTCCCGCAGTTGCGTTCGAGGAAGTTACGTATGGATAGGTTCCGTGGTCTATATCAAGGAGTGTTCCCTGCGCCCCCTCCAGCAGAATGTTTTGTCTCCTGGAAACGGCATCGTTAATAATGATATCCGTATCCGCGATATGTTCTCTCAGCTTTTCGGCGTAGCCGGTATATTCGTCATGAATCTCATCCACGCTGAACCCCGAGACCTTGTACAAGTTTTCGAGAAGGAAGTTGATATTAAACAGATTGGCCTTCAACTTCTCCCTGAAGAAATCGGGCTGAAGAAGGTCTGCAACTCGTATCCCGCTCCTGTTAATCTTGTCGCAGTAGGCGGGTCCAATGCCCCTCCCGGTCGTACCTATGCTCTTTGCCCCCCTCATTCTCTCATTTTCCTTGTCCAAAGCCATATGGTAAGGCATAATGACATGCGCATTCCTGCTCAGGAAAAGGTTGTTGCCGCTGATCTCGACTCCCCTTTCCTTCAGTCCTCTTATCTCTTCGATCAGCGAAGCAGGATCAACGACAAGTCCGTTACCTATAAGGCACTTCTTGTCTTTATACAAAATCCCGGATGGAATCACATGCAGGATGAATTTTTCGTCCTTGATAACGACGGTATGCCCTGCGTTGTGGCCTCCCTGATATCGAGCAATCACATCCGCCTTTTCAGACAAGACATCCACAATCTTGCCTTTCCCTTCATCGCCCCACTGCAATCCCAGAACTATCACATTCGGCATTCTAAGACCTCTCTTTATAAACTGATCTGCTTCACAGAGATTATGTTAGGCAGTTTCTTGATTTTATTAATAATCTGCGGGGAAGCATGGGCATCTATGCTTACAACAGATATGGCCATACCGCCGGGAGTAGCCCTCCCGAAATGCATTCTCGCGATGTTGATGTCATTCTTCCCAAGGAGAGTGCCGATATTTCCGATCACACCCGGGCGGTCATTGTTAAACATGAATAGCAACTCGCCCTCAGGCACAATCTCCACCTTGTAGTCATCCACCATCACAATACGGGGATCTTTCTTACTCAGGAGCGTACCTGCAAAATAGCTGGCCTTATCCCCGGCCCTGAGCCTGATCCCGATCAGACTCTGATAGTCGCCTTCGTCCGAGCTTTTGATCTCCCTCACCTCGATGCCACGTTCTTTCGCGATATAAGTTGCATTCACATAATTTACCGTCTCTTCCAGTATGGGCGACAGAAAACCCTTTATGGCTGCTATAGTCACCGGAGCTGTGTTGATATCCCTGGCATCTCCCTGATATTCAATAGTCATTTCGTTTACGCCGCCCTCAAATATCTGGGAAGCGAACACCCCGAGTTTCTCAGCCAGCTGTATGTAGGGCTCAAGCCTGGTAATCTGGTCTGCGGGGATGGACGGGAAATTAACGGCGTTTCTTATCGTCCCGTGGACAAGATAATCCACAATCTGCTCTGCTACCGCAACAGCAACATTCTCCTGGGCTTCTTTCGTGGAAGCTCCGAGATGAGGTGTGCAGACTATACCGTCCAGTGTCAGCAGAGGATTATTATCCGGCGGCTCTTTTTCGAAGACATCCAGTGCAGCGCCGGCAACCTTTCCTTCAACAAGGGCGTCATAGAGATCCTTTTCATTTATGATCCCTCCCCTTGCGCAGTTTATAATCCGAACACCCGTCTTCATTATCTTTATCGAGTCTTTATTAATAAGGCCCTTTGTCTCCGGCGTCAACGGGGTGTGAACGGTTATGAAATCAGAT
>DATHCU010000290.1:0-7873 GCA_035319385.1 Thermodesulfovibrionales bacterium | reverse complement strand
CTCCTTTATCCAAAAGGGAATCTCTGCTTCACGTATGTCAAGCGAGATCTGTTTCAGGACATCGAACTTTGTCTTGCCGTCTTTCTTGAGAGTACCGCTGTGAAATATCACAAAAACCGTGTTCGGAGCTGGTGAAGCGATATAATCATGGATTTTTTCAAGGTCTTTCTTGGCTATCTTCTGAATATTCCCGGTCAGAATCGTGAAGCGCCTGCCGCCAAAAAAAGACACGGTGTTCATCACATCCAGCATCTGCTGAACCGTGAAGGCATCATCCGTGGCTGCCATATCAAATATATGGAGGTTGAAGTCGCGGTCAGGCTCCGGCACGACCCTTTTGACGGCCACGATCCCTTCTCTGAGGATGAACGGATCAGCAGCGTAGAAAAGGTAAACAGGGGAAGGGAGGCCTTTTTCGATCTCGCTTAAGAACGCCTGGTAGCTCATCGATAAATAAGGGCCGCTACAATCTCGGAGGCCATGTCTTGCAGTGCCCTCTCCGACGCCAGCTCCTTATTTGCGATCAACTGGTTAAGCTGCCCTGCTCCTGAGAACGAGACAATAAACGGAGATCCGATATCCTTGAATTCCTTGATGTTTCCTTTAGGGTCAGCAAGCTTGAAATCCCCTATTACCGTCACTTCGTATTCGGCTGCAACATCCGACTTTTCAGACAAAACCTGCAGCGAGAATTTGCGGATGACCCCGCTCAGTTTATAGCCTGCATTGTTGCGGACGGAGATTCCCTGTTTCAGAAACTCCTCAGTCAGGGACTTGTTTAGCCGGTCCTGGAGCTTCGGCTCGTATGTCCTGTTTTCGATAGTGCCGATCTGTATCTCGTCAAACGGAAGAGACGCCTTGGTGTGAATCGCGTAGCCGCAGCCGGACAAGCCGATAGCAACGAGACAGAAACAGAGTGAATACAGAAACATTTGAAGAGAGGCACGATCTTCCCCTGTCCGAATTCTTGTCTCTGCCCTGTTTTCTTCTCTCTGAGTTTTCATCTATTCTCCGATGACTATATTAACTAATTTGCCCTTAACTACGATAACCTTTTTGATCGGCTTATCGCCAATTGTTTCTTTGATCCTCTGATCATCGAGGGCAAGCCTCTTTATCTCATCGTCCGGGGTGCCCACCGGGATCATCACCTTTGACCTCAGCTTTCCGTTCACCTGTACCACGAGTTCTATCGTATCTTCTTTTGCTGCCTCTTCGTCCCATTCAGGCCACGATCTCTCGAAGACACTCGGGGTGTTTCCCATCGTCTCCCACAACTCTTCCGCGATATGCGGTGAAAAAGGAGAGAGCAGCAGGAGAAGTTTCTCGACCGCGTATTTCAGAACAGCCTGATCATCCTCTGAAGCAGGCTCAAACGATATTACTTCGTTGACAAGTTCCATCAATGCGGCAATAGCAGTGTTAAAGTGATATTCCCGCTCAATATCGTTTGTAACCTTCTTCACAGTCTGATGGGTCTTGCGGTAGAGGCGAGAAGCGGCATGCCGCAGATTCGCTCTGTCGCCTATCTCGGCGTTTGCCTGTCTCAACGCGGATTGATTCTTATATACAATCCCCCAGAGCCTGTTCAAAAACCTGTGAGCCCCGTCTACCCCCTTGTCAGACCACTCGAGATCTCTCTCTGGAGGGGCGGCAAAAAGGGAAAACAATCTTGAGGTGTCCGCCCCGTATCTTTCTATGAGATAGTTTGGATCTACGACATTGCCCTTTGACTTCGACATCTTGGCACCGTCTTTTATGACCATGCCCTGGGTGAGGAGGTTCCGGAACGGTTCGCTGACCTGTATGAGACCAAGATCACGCAGGACCCTGGTGAAGAACCTTGAATAGAGAAGATGCAGTACCGCATGCTCTACGCCGCCGACATACTGGTCAACAGGCATCCAGTATCTTTGTTCGGATTCAGGAGACCGGAGCTCTGAAATCAGATCTATATCGCCTTTTGTGAAACAGTACCTGATGAAATACCAAGAAGAGTCCACAAAGGTGTCCATGGTATCTGTCTCGCGTCTTGCACCGGACCCGCAATTCGGACACGCCGTATATAGAAAAGAATCAGACTCTAGAAGTGGTGAACTGCCCTTCCCTGTCAGTTTCACATCCTCAGGAAGGATAACAGGAAGGTCCTTTTCCGGTACGGGCACAGCGCCGCAGGCATCGCAATAAATTACGGGTATGGGAGTACCCCAATATCTCTGCCGCGAAATACCCCAGTCGCGGAGCTTGTAATTGACAATCGCCTTGCCGAGGCCCTTCTCTTCTATATATTTTATGATCTCTTTTTTAGCAACTTCACTCTTCATTCCTGTAAAGCGCCCAGAACCCACGAGGATCCCGTCATCCTCATATGCCTCTTGCATGGTTTCGGATTTAGGATTTCGGGTTTCGGATTTTTCTTCCGCTATGATGACTGCTTTTATCGGTATATCATATTTCTTGGCAAACTCGAAATCCCGTTGGTCATGGGCAGGGACAGACATTATGGCGCCGGTACCGTATTCCATAAGGACAAAGTTGGCAACGTACACCGGAACCTTGTCACCATTCAGAGGATTGACCGCATGATGGCCCGTAAATAGCCCGACCTTTTCGGTCTCCTTCCCATATTTGGCCTTGACCGCATCAAGCCCGCTTTTGTCCCGGACGAGTTTTCCCACGAGGGGATGCTCAGGGGCAATGCACATAAAAGTAACACCAAAAAGGGTGTCGGGTCTGGTTGTAAAGATCCTGAGGCTTTCATTAATCCCCTCCATCGGAAAATCGACCTCTACACCCTCACCCTTGCCGATCCAGTTCTTTTGCATAAGGACAACACGTTCGGGCCAGCCGGTCAGTTCATCGCAGCCCTGAAGTAGCTCTTCCGCATAGTGGGTAATCCTGAAGAACCATTGCTCGAGTTTCTTCTGTATTACAACACTGTCACACCGCCAGCATTTCTCATCGATCACCTGTTCATTTGCAAGCACAGTGGCACACGAAGGGCACCAGTTGACATATGAAAATTTCTTGTATGCAAGTCCCTTTTCCAGCATCTTGATGAAGAACCACTGGTTCCATTTGTAGTATTCGGGGCTGCAGGTCGTAACCTCCCTGTCCCAGTCATAACTGAGCCCCATTCTGTTGAGCTGCCGCTTCATATTCGCGATGTTCTTGTGAGTCCACTCCGAAGGGTGTACGCCATGTTTTATGGCCGCATTTTCCGCGGGCAGGCCGAATGAATCCCAGCCCATTGGATGGAGCACATTGCAGCCTCGCATTCTCTTGTATCGAGCTATAACATCGCCGATCGAATAGTTCCTGACATGTCCCATATGAATCTCACCCGAGGGATATGGGAACATCTCGAGGCAGTAAAAACCTTCCCTGCCCGGAGCCCTTACCGTAGAGTGGAGATCCCTGTCCGCCCAATACTTCTGCCATTTAGACTCGACAGTCTGCGGGCTGTATTTTTCTTCCAACTGTGGCTACCTCCTGAAATCGATACTATGGGTTCAATAAGATATTGATAACGAAAGGTATTATAGCAGAAAGATTCCTTCCGATACTAACGGGAGAATTACTTCAATACCAGCAAAAAGTACCGTGCTTATCAGTTCGCAATGCTTGACGTCAGCGGGAAGAGGAAATCGGCTCGGAATGGCGGGGAAAGTCTCGGGCAAGGCGAATGGAAATGCCGGGCATTTACAGGAGATAGATTTCATACTAGAATGTAATCAATGAAACTAAGTGCAGGACTGGAAGGTATCAAATCGAATGCCACCGTACGAAAGGCTTCCATTGGCATTGTGGTTTTCCTTTTGGTCTTCTCGATCACAGGGTTTTTCATACTCCCCCCCATTCTTAAGTCCGTAATCACGAAGAAGCTCTCCGAAGAACTGCACCGTAAGGTTTCTATAAAGCAGGTGAAAGTAAATCCGTTCGTGCTCTCTGTAACGCTGAGAGGCTTCCTGGTCAATGAAGAAAAGAGTGTGGATGCGTTTGCATCATTTGATGAACTCTATGTGAACCTGCAGAGCATCTCCGTCTTGAAGAGGGGTTTAGTCCTGAGCGAGGTTAGAGTGGACAAGCCCTATGTGAACATCCGGCGAAACGAGGACGGATCGTACAACTTTTCAGACCTCCTCGAATCGAAGCCAAAGAAAGAAGCAGGTACCCCGCGGTTTTCCTTTAACAACATTCAGATGCTTAACGGAAGTATCGACTTCTTTGACGGCCCTAAACACACAAGGCATAAGGTTCGCGACATGGACATCAAGATTCCGTTCATATCTAATCTACCCTACAATACAGACATTTACGTTCAGCCGTCTTTTCAGGCAAAGGTCAACGACACACCGGTTGTTTTCCAGGGCAAAACCAAACCGTTCAAGGACTCTCATGAGACTCATTTTGAGATCAACATTGATGACCTGGATATCCCATACTATATGGCGTATTCTCCTTTTAAGGCGCAGTTCAAGGTACCGTCCGGATTTCTGGACATAAACGCTGCGATCTCATATGCACAGTACAAAGACAAGCCGCCGTCACTTGATCTGACCGGTGACATCGTGTTAAAGAAGATTAGAGTCATCGATCTTCGAGATAATCCCCTCATATCTCTCCCATTTTTTAAAACATCTTTTGCTCGATCGGACCTGATCGCAAAGAGAGTACACTTGTCCGGGGTGATGCTCAAATCTCCGGAGCTCAACATAGCTCATGACAGATCCGGGAAGATAAACCTGATGGTGCTTCTGCCGGAAAGGAAACCGGCTGAACAGAAGCCTGCAAAAGAAGAAGTCCCCCTCTCCCTGGATGCTGACGTAATTCAGATTGCAGACGGGAAGATCATGTTTTCAGATTCTCTCAAAACAGGGACCTTCAAGACCACATTGGGAATGATAGATGTTGGAATCAACAACCTGAGTACAACTCCGGATAAGAAAGCGGAGGCTCATCTCTCGTTCAGCACCGAGTCCGGGGAAAGCGCGAAGCTCCAAAGTGAGTTTTCGATCAATCCTTTCATGTCCGGTGGCTCCCTGGAACTCAAACAGATAAAGCTCAGAAAATATTCTCCATACTATTCTGAAAGGGTTCTTTTTGATATCGGATCAGGGGGGCTCGACCTATCAACAAGCTATATCTTTAAGAAAGCGGGCAATGAATATGAGACAGAACTCTCTCAGCTGTCTGCCATATTAACTTCCCTGAGATTGAAGAAGCGAGGGGAGAAAGATGATTTCCTGGATATTCCGTCAGTCTCCCTCAACAATACATATGCCTTCCTTGCAAAGAAAGAGGTCAGCATCGGCATGCTTTCAACAAAGAACGGTATTTTGAAAATACGCCGTTACCAGGACGGGAAAATAAATGTCCTGGGCCTTGTTCCTGAATCCCCGGATTCGGGTGTAAAACCCGGCAAACCTGGCAAGCCCGTGAAGGGAAAGGAATTCCTTGTTGCCTTAAAGAAGATTGCGGCTGAGAATTATACTGTAAAAGTGGAAGATTCAGCGACTCAGGAACCCGTCAGCCTGCTTGCTCAAAAGATAAACTTTAGGGGCTCGGACATATCAACAGCCAAAAACTCCAAAGGTAAGGCATCACTTTCTTTTCTGTTCAATAAGAAAGGGGCAGTTGCAACGAATGGCTCTGTCGGAATCAATCCGGTTTCTGCAGATATGAAACTGATTATGAAAGACATCGAGATCGCCCCTTTACAGGCTTACTTTACGGACCGTGTCAAAATCCTGATCACCCAGGGCAATATTTCTGCGGACGGGCATGTTTCTGTCGGTTTCTCCAAAAACGGCGCAATGAATGCCTCATGCAAAGGCGAGGCATCCATAACAAAATTCAATTCCCTTGATAAAGCAAATGCGGATGAGTTTCTGAAATGGGACTCACTTCATTTTGGGGGGATAAATGCCACTTATAATCCTATTTTTGTAAGCATAGATAAGGTGGCGCTGACTGATTTCTACTCCCGCGTCATTATAAACAAAGACGGCTCCATGAACCTTCAGGGGATAGTGCGGGAAAAGGGCACAGAGCATTCAGCTGCGGCGCAAGCAGAAGCAGAAAAACCTGCTGCTGAGGCCAAGCCTGAACTACCGGAATTCACAACAAGGAGCAAACAGAAAAGTGATAACCAAAAACCTGCTGGTATTGTTTTGCAGCCTAATGATGTCACTGCTCTGAAGAAACCTGAAAAGCTCATAAAGATCGCTTCTGTGACTTTGCAGGGCGGCACGATCAATTTTTCGGACAGACACATCCAGCCCAACTATTCCTCCAACTTTCTCGAACTCGGAGGAAAGATATCAGGCCTTTCTTCTGAAGAGAGCAAGTTTGCCGATGTTGACCTGAGGGGGAAACTGGAGGACTATGCTCCTCTTGAAATCACCGGGAAAATAAACCCTTTGAGGGACGATCTTTATGTCGACCTTAAGATTGATTTCAAGAACATGGATCTAAGTCCCGTGACACCTTACTCGGGAAGGTACCTGGGATACACCATTCAGAAGGGAGCGCTTTCCCTTAATCTCCAGTACCTCATAGTGAAAAATAAGCTTGAATCCCAGAACAACATTTTTCTCGACCAGTTTACCCTCGGAGATCGGGTTGAAAGTCCTCATGCCACAAAACTTCCTGTCAGGCTGGCCATAGCGCTCCTTAAGAACAGAAAAGGAGAGATTGACCTGAACATACCTGTTACCGGATATATTGACGATCCCAAATTCAGTGTCGGGAGGATAGTGATAAAGATATTGCTCAATCTTCTTGCAAAGGCTGCCACTTCGCCGTTTGCCCTTCTCGGGGCGCTTTTTGGAGGTGGAGAGGAACTGAGCTACGTGGAGTTCGACCCCGGTAGCCTGGATTTATCGGATCAGTCGATAAAGAAACTAGACACCCTTGTAAAAGCCCTCTCTGACAGGCCTGGGTTAAGACTCGAGATCGAAGGGCATGCTGACGTCGACAAAGACCGTGAGGGGCTGAAGCAATATCTGTTCATGAAGAAGATCAAGGCCCAGAAGCTGAAAGAACTGGTCAAGAAAGGACAACCTGCGGTGCCGGTAGATCAGATAACTATCCCAAAAGAGGAATATGCCAAGTACCTTAAAATGGCTTACAAGGAAGAAAAATTCCCCAAGCCCAGGACCATGCTCCTCTTTGTGAAGGACCTGCCTGTGCCCGAGATGGAAAAGCTGATGCTGACTCACATAGTGGTCGGAGATAATGATTTAAGGCAGCTTGCTTCTCAGCGGGCACTCAAGATCAAAGACTATATATTGAAGTCCGGAAAGGTTACAGCAGACAGAGTCTTCCTGGTTGAGCCTAAGTCCCTCGAACCCGAAAAGAAGGACAAGCTTAAAAACAGCCGTGTGGATTTCAGACTCAAATAACCTCTTTTTTTTCACTGCCGGAAAAGCCGGTCGTAATCAACTCTTTTATAGTCTTTTTGGATAGTGTATCCTCAACCGTGCTTTCCATTTCACTCATGATTTTCTCTATGCCCGGGATATCCATATATTCTTTCGGCAGTGAGTATATGTTCCTAATATCGGCTTCCCTGCTGTAAATGACTTCGCGAATAGTTATCGACCCGATATCCCGCGCAGGCACATAGGTTTTATCAGGATCAACCCTGAGAATGAGTCCTCGCTTCTCAAGGGATTCAAGTTTATCCTGCAGCACATCTTTCGGAAGGCGCAAATGACCAATGAGTGATGGTAAAGTCCAAAGAGGCCTGTTGAAAAAATAGTTGTATCCGATGAGATACATAAGGGTCACCGAGAGACGTTGCGTGTACCAATTCCTGCAGACAATGCGTTCATCCCGCAAAGAAACAAGTACGGGGAACTGGTGATAA